>JASFFJ010000419.1:0-7011 GCA_050124355.1 Desulfobacterales bacterium
GATAGCCCATGGCCAGTAACTTTTTTACTTCCTCAACCAAACCGGCTTCGATCATCAGATCTACCCGTTGATCGATCCGCTCGTGCAGCTTTTCGCGGTCTATCCGGAGTCCTATCTTGAACGCATTAAACCGCTCATTTTCAAACCCATGGTGTTGATGGTGCTCTGAAATCGACTTGCCGCTGGATTCAATGGTCTCCAAGGCTCTGATAATACGGTACGAATCATTGGGATGTAATCGTACCGCCGTATTCGGATCGATTTGTGCCAAGCGTCCGTGTAGACCGCTGCTGCCGACTTGCTCTAATTCCTGCTTCAACCGGTTTCTGAGTTTTGGATCAACCGGTTCGGTTTGAAACAGCCCGTGAATGAGCCCTTTGATATATAGTCCGGTACCGCCCACAACAAAAGGTTTCAGGCCGCGGCTGGCAATTTCCGCGACCCGCTCTCCGGCCTGCTTTGAAAACTGAACGGCATCATAGTCCTCGTCTGGTTCCACAATATCGATCATATGATGCACAATTTGAGCCTGTTCCGCCGGCGTCGGTTTAGCGGTTCCGATATCCATTTGCCGATATATCTGCATGGAATCCGCGCTGATGATTTCACCGCCAAGCCTTTCTGCGAGTTTGATGCCGACGGCGGTCTTGCCGATTCCGGTGGGGCCGCAGATAACAATTATTTTCGGTTTGTTAGAAACTGAGTGTATAGAACTCATGCTGAATATGAGGGCTTGAAATTAGAAAAGCGTGGATTGTGAACAACCATCCACGCTTTCTGACCGATGACTCTGTTTGGGTAGATGTCATCGACAAACTAAATTTCGCCCCCTCAACACAAAAGGTGTCCATGACGGCGATCCTGTTTCTTTTAAAAAGTGAAAATCAAAGAAAACGCGACGGCTTAATAATTTTCAGCATACAGCTCAAAATGAGCTTTAGGGTGCAAACAGGAAGGACAAATATCCGGTGGTTCCGTGCCCTCGTGCACACGCCCACAGTTGCGGCATTTCCATAGCGCCGGGCTCGGAGCTTTGAAAACGGTGCCGTTTGTCACAGCTTCAATTAGCTTATTATAGCGTCTCTCATGCCACTGTTCCACCTCTGCAATATGGTTAAAAACGTCGGCAATTTCATCAAAACCCTCTTGCTTGGCAACATCAGATGAGTTGGTGTACAATGTTGTCCATTCCAGCTTTTCACCTTCGGCTGCGGCTTTGAGTTGAGCCAGGGTGTCCCCAACTACGCCAGCAGGGTAACCAGCCGTAATGGTGGCTTCGCCGCCCTGCAATTGCTTGAAAAACATTTTGGCATGTTCTAATTCATTTTCAGCCGTTTCCATGAATATGCCGCTAATTTGCTCGTAGCCTTCTTTTTTGGCAATTTTAGCCGCTATGGTGTAACGGCTTCTGGCCTGTGACTCTCCGGCAAAGGCAGCAAGTAAGTGTTTTTCTGTTTCTGATCCATTTAGTGTTGGCATGATTTTCCTCCTTTAGGCAGTAATTTACAGATCAAATTTAAACAAAAGATTTTTTTAAATATTAGGTGGTTGGCCAGTTATCGCTATATGCCAGATGGATTGAGATTCTATGAAGCCCGGCTAAACTGATGATATCCTCCAAAATTTAACCTTGAAATTGATGACGTTCCGGTTACATATTGCCATTATCGTAACTTATTGAAAATGTTAGAGTTCAAATGGATATCATAAAAATTCAATCGATGTCAAATGTTAAAATAAAAACCGCTAAGCCGTATTTAATTTCAGGTAAGGCAGATCCGTTGTTGGACCCGGCCTTTTTATCTTTTGGGTAACCCCTATTCAACCTTTTTTATAAAATTCTCTTTTCTAAGATTATTTTGAAGAACTAATGCACACGGTGCCGGCGCTGATGGTGGATCAAATTTTGTATTCGATGAGTACTTGAAATCAGCGGTTTAAGTTTCCAGAATCTCCGCCTTTTTGCGATTGACATAGTCCTTCAACTCTTTTTCGAGGCCTTCGTCAATTGCGGGTTTCTCGTAGCTCTGGAGGCGTTGCTGAAGGTTGGCGGTCGCTTCGCTGTCGACCCGATGAGCACCGCTCTGGAACCACTCCGGGTGTGCGCGCCGGTTGAAAATGCCGGCTTGTGAGAGCGAGCGAAATCTTTCAAACGTTGTGGGATGTGTCAGATATTCACCGCCCACACCCACGCTTTTGATGGTAGCCACATCCAGGGTTTCAGGAGTGATGGGGACCTGGCCCATGACGGTTCGTATCATTTGGCAAACTTCTTCATCGATCAACCATTTTTCAAAATTCAGGGCCATAAATGAACTGATCTGACCGCAAGCATGGATAATTAAATTCGCTCCATTACGGATCACCGTGCTCATCAACAGCGTCCCTTCCGCCAGTGCCTGAGCATCCGGCAAGTGGGCATCCGTCAAGATGCCGCCCGTTCTGCAGGGCAGCCGATAAAACTGGGCCAGTTGCACAGTGGCCGAAGCAATCAGGCAGGTCTCGGGTGCACCGACGGCCGATATGGTGGTCTTCATATCCATGGGCGCCGAAGTGGACCCATAAACAACGGGGGTCTCCGGACCGGCAAGCTGGGACAACACCAGCCCCCCGAGAATCTCGGCGTTGAGCAGAACCATCAAGCCTGGCAGACTTAAGGGACCGCTCATACCGGCCATGATCATATTGGTAATCACCAAAGGTTGACGCTGCTGGGCCAAATGAATGATGGCATAGGCCTGTTCATCGGTATATTGGAGCGGAGATGTCGGACTGATGACGCTGGCAAATATGGCTTTCTTTTTTAAGCGGACCCTGTCGCCATTCAGAATCTGCGCCATCTCGATCGTATGTTCCACATGTACCCGGGAATCGAAGCCAACAAGAAAGGGTTTATCGCACATCACCACTGTGTTGAGCAGAAGATCCAGATGGGCGACCAGTGGCGGTAAATCATTGGGGTGAACCATGATACTATCAACCATGTCCAGCTGGTTGGACGTCTGCACCAGTTTGCAACAGGTTCGAAAATCCGAAAGGGTCGCCGGCCGCTGTTGCCCGTCCGCTGTCGCAATATTCGGCGCCCCACCGGTCGGCAAGAGAACGTAATCATCCCCACCCACCCATACCGATCGCAGCGGATTCCAGGAGTGAATTCGAAAGCGTTCGGGCACACTCTCGAGGGCTTGAACAACATCTTTTTCTGAGATGTACACCCGGAAATCATCAACCCGAAAGCCATTTTTCTTGAAAAGCTCGATGGCGCCGGTGTTATGAAACACGATGCCGGTGTTCTCCAGAATATCCATCGATGCATCGTGCACCAGGTTCAGTTCCGACTTGGAGTATGCCTGCATCCTATCAACAATCAAATTATTCCTCCTGAATTAACCACTGCATAAACTGATCGGCTCAAGGTTCAAAGGTGAAAAATGTTTGAAACTCATTAATTATATCGATCAAGATACGAATGACCGGATCTCACCCATTGGGTAAAAACGCGCAATTAACACATAAAGGCTAAATTCAGAACTCTTGACGTGTCGTAAATTCGCATGCAACAGAAAGGTCTAAAATTGCGTCAATAAATCTGAATTTGGGCGAATCGTTCTGATAGGAGCGGAGCGGGCGTTTTTCAACCCAGAACGTTGAACTCTGAATCGCTCTATCCTGGTATTGGCAAGAATACACCTGGGTGATTTGAAAATCAACGATACAGAGAAAACAATTGAACAATATGGGAACGAGTGGTATTTCATAAATAGTATTACGTGGCAATCCGCACAATTTCAGACGTTTTAATCATTAAGGAGCGTTGCAATGAACATTGCCGTTGTCGGCGGCGGGATCCGCTGTAAACGATTAATACAGGTGATCCAACGCCATGCATTTCAAGAGATAGATCCCAAAGTTGTCGCTGTAGCAGACCTGAACAAAGATGCCCCCGGTTATGTAAAAGCGAAGGATAACGGACTATACGTCACTCATGATTACAATGATTTCTTTAAAAGAGACGACATCGATCTTATCATCGAACTCACCGGAAATATGGATATCTATAATGATATCCTTAGCAAAAAGAAGAAGACCGTCCGGGCCATTGCCAATCGGACGGCCCAGCTTTTCTGGGAGATTTCCCGGATATCCGCCCTCCAGAAAAAAACAGATCAGGAGCTTAAGGAAACCCGCGCAAGATATAAGATGATCATCAATGAGCTGATCCAGGAAGATGTACTGGTCATCGCCTATGATTACCGGATCATGGACATCAACGACAGCCTTTTAGATAGACTGGGCCTTCAACGCAAAGATGTCATCGGACGGTACTGTTATGAAATTACCCATCACCAGGACCTGCCGTGCTCGGGAGAACACCACCCCTGCCCCTTGGTAGAGACCATGAAGACAGAAAAACCGTCACAAACCACTCACATCCATCTGGACAAAGATAAAAAGAAAATTTACTACTCCATTTCCACCTACCCGCTGTTAGAGAATGGTGAGGCGATCGGTGCTATTGAAATATCCAGGGACATCACCAAGGATATCAATGTTCAAAAAGCCATGATGCAGCAGGAAAAGCTGGCCTCTGTCGGTCGTCTGTCGGCCGGCGTTGCCCATGAAATCAACAACCCCCTGACGACTATTTTGACCACTGCCATGCTGATCCAGGAGGAACTCGATCCCGAGGACCCAAATTATCAGGAGCTGGAAACCATAACCAAAGAAAGCCTTCGTTGCCGCAAAATTGTTTCCAGCCTGCTCGATTTTGCCCGTCAATCGACACCCGCCAGGAAACCGTGCAATATCAATGACGTCATCAATGAGAGTGTTGTATTAACCAACAAACAGGCGGCCTTCAAGGACTTGACCTTGACTTTCGAACCGGGCTCAGGGATTCCCTCTGTTCAATTGGACAAGGGCCAGATCCAGCAGTCCATCATCAATTTAATTATCAACGCCGTCGAAGCCACCGATGCCGGCGGAACCATATCGATTTCCACCGCCTGCAAGCCACAGCGGGGAACCATCGAGATAGCCGTCCGTGACACGGGAGAAGGGATTAGCGAAACAGATCTGGTCCGCATTTTTGATCCGTTTTATACGACCAAAGATAATGGCAATGGCCTCGGATTGGCCATCACCCACGGGATTATCGAACAGCACAACGGCACCATCGATGCTGAGAGCAAATTAGGCCAGGGCACCACGTTCACAATTAAACTTCCGCTGACACCTGGAGCAGACCATGCCGCCTGACCGCCCTCGCATCCTGATCGTCGATGACGAAATCAATATTTGCCGCAGCTGCTCCAAGATATTGGCCAAGCTGGATTATGAGGTCGAATATGTTTTAAACGGTTATGATGCCTTGAAAATGATGGATGCCAAACCGTTTGATATCATCATCACCGATTTAAAAATGAGCAGCTTAGGCGGTATGGAGGTTTTGCGCCGGGTAAAAGACGCTTATCCTGACACGCTCGTGATCGTGATAACTGGCTATGCCAGTGTTTCCTCGGCCGTTGAAGTCATGAAAATGGGTGCCTTGGATTACCTTCCCAAACCGTTCACCCCGGATGAATTGCGCGCCATCGTCCAGCAGGCGGTGACGGAAAGAGAAATTCGGCTACAAAATCGAAGACTTCAGCAACAAATAAAAAAAGGCAGCCCCCTTTCACACCAGCTTATCGGTAACAGCCCGAAAATCAAACGAGTCATCTCCATGATCCAGAAAGTGGCACCCACCGATTCCACGGTGCTTGTTCACGGCGAAAGCGGAACCGGTAAAGAATTGGTGGCCAGGGCCGTGCATGCCAACAGCCGCAGGAGCAAGGCGGTCTTTTTTGCAGTGGATTGCGGTACCTTATCGAGCAATTTGCTGGAAAGCGAATTGTTCGGCTACATGAAGGGTGCCTTCACCGGCGCTGAGAAAGACAAAGAAGGCATTTTCAAATTAGCCGATGGTGGAACGATTTTTCTCGATGAAATCAGCAATATCAGTCTTGAGGTTCAAGGCAAACTATTACGATTCATAGAAACCCGTGAATTTATTCCTTTGGGCGCTCGCAGGCCTTCGCAGGTTGACATCCGCTTGATTTTTGCAACCAATAAAAATTTACAGGAAATGGTGGCCGCCGGTTCATTCCGGGAGGATTTTTATTACCGCATCGATGTCTATCCGATCTTGCTGCCACCGTTAAAAGATCGAAAAATGGACATTTTGCCGATTGCCTATCATTTCTTGAATCAGTTCAGTGAAAATATGGGCAAACAGATCACGGGATTTGATACTGAAGCGGTTGACCGTCTAACGGAATATGACTGGCCCGGAAATGTCCGGCAATTGCGAAATACCATTGAACGGGCGACCATATTATGTGAAAACGACCAAATCTCACCAAACGATCTGCCGCTGCCCGGGGATATGAAAGATATCGAGCTGTTGCTGGAAAATATTCCCTCTACCAATGAGGAGCTAAAACAAATCAAGAAGAAAATTCGCCAAAAGGCCGTACGAAAAGTCGAGAAAAATTTCATTTTAAAAGCCCTGGAAAAAAATAGTTGGAATGTTACCCAGGCTGCCCAAAGTGTTGGATTACAACGCAGCAATTTTCATAATCTAATGAAAAAATATGGCATCACAACTCAACAGCGCAATCAATTCCAGCAATAATTGTATTAAAAAGCGATTCACTGTATAAAATATTTATACACCCCTCAAAATTCGTCTCGATTGCTTCAACCATTCTTTGCGTGAATAAAACAGCCCAACCAATTTGTCAGATTTTATATAAATATTAAAGTATTATACTATCGGCCACTGTACGATTTCCCGCATCTGCTTTTTTCGTCCGAACTGTCCTAATTCCCCCGTCTAAAGGGAAATAATATATTTTTTTTATACGCTGCTCATTGGGCTCACACAATGTAGATAAAATTTACAATTATATTTCAGTGTGTTATGCGAATACCTGGTAAATGGCATGGAATCTGCTTTAACACATAATG
>JASFFJ010000420.1:0-6990 GCA_050124355.1 Desulfobacterales bacterium
TTCATTATCAGGATTTCCTTGGTGTTATAAATCGGCACCCAGGAGGCGGACTCCGCCAAGATGCCCTGGACTTCGCCGTACATGGCTTTGCGTTCTTCGCGATCTTGGGAAGATCGTGCCTTGTCCAGCAGTTCATCTACTTTTGGATCACTGAATCTGTTGCGGTTCCAGCCCTTGGGCGAAAATTGACCCGAATGGAACATGGCATACAGGGAATAGTCGGCATCGCGGTTGGTGGTGACCCAGCCGAGGACGTACGTGTTATAATCGAGCTCCGGGGCCCTTAGCATGCTGAAGGTGGCGGCCCATTCGAAAAATTCCAGCGAGCAATCCACGCCAATTTCCTGCCACATGGCTTGAACCGCCTCGCAAATTTCTGCGTCCATCGGGTAGCGGCCCTTGGTGCCGAGGAATTTAATGGTGAGCTTCTTGCCGTCCTTATCCAGGATCCCATCACCATCGGAATCCTTCCAGCCGGCCTCGGCCAGCATGGCCTTGGCCTTTTCAACATTGTAAGGATATCTCTTTTGCAGTTCCATGTCAGCGAAACCGAAAACAGCCGGCGCCAGGTATCCCTTCGGAGCCACAGCTGAACCCTCCATCAGGTTCTCCAGAATCGCCGGCACGTTGACCGCCATGCTCAGCGCCTTACGAACCTTCGGATCGTCGGTAGGAAACCTATCGTTGTGGAACCCAGCATAAATAATGCGCATCCCCATGGTCTCGTTGACGGTAAACTTGGAATCCTTCTTAAAAAGTGCTATCTCAGACGGTGGCGGTTGAAGGACGACGTCAATGTCCCCGGTGCGCAGCGCCATCATGCGGGCACCGGCCTCAGGGATCACCTTGAAGACGACCTCGTCCAAAAGGGCTTTCTCTCCCCAATAATTTTCATTTCTTACCAGGGTGATGTGGTCTTTGGATACCCACTCCTTGAACATGAAAGGACCGGTTCCCACTGGATTACGGCCATAATCGTCTCCGTATTTTTTTACGGCGTCCGGGCTGATAATACCACAATAGCACATGGCCACAGAGGCCAGGATCGGCCCATAGGGAACCGATGTTGAAATTTCCACCGTATAGTCGTCGACCACGTCACAGGCGGCAATGGGCCCGAAGAGTGCTTTCCAGCGTGCAGGCTGATTGATGGCGCGATCAAAGGTGGCTTTAACGGCCTGGGCATTGAAGTCAATGCCGTCATGGAATTTTACCCCCTTGCGCAGAAAGAAGCGAATCCTGTCAGGGGCGACGACCTCAAATCTCTCAGCCAGGTGCGGGTGGATATTGCCCGACTCGTCGACCCGCAGTAGCGGCTCGATAATGTTACTGTAAACCATGGCGCCCGGGGCGGTGGTGTCGGTGTTGGCGTCCAGGGAGATGGCATCCGACGGTCGTCCGATAACGAGTTTGCCACCGGCTTTGGGTGCTGCCGACACGATTCCGGCAAGCATCAAGGTCATTACCAGGGGGATCACGACAAATGCGTTAATTTTCATCCTCATTTCACATACCTCCAATTTTATGGGTTAATTGTTTTTCGATCCGCAAAAGACGGCAAATCGTTTTCGGGGAGAGGGTCAGGGGTCTTCTCGATCAAACAGGCGGCAGGCGGACTCATATTTTGAAACGATGGCATCGACACTCAGTTTGATAAAATGCCTGCCCAACTCGGCACTGGCATTGCGGGGATCACCCCCAAAACCCAGTGAAGAGAGCTCTTCAACGTTGGCGGTGAATGTCATTACCGGATCCGAGGCCTGCACGAAACCTGCGTTGGACACCTCTTGAGTGCGGTCGAGCCGAACAGCCCCCTCCTCCACCGCCATAACGACTGAGGTCTCGAAGAGGCCCCCGTGGGATATCATCGTTCGCCAGCTGTCTTGTTTAACTTCCGGGGGCAGGCTTTCGTAGACATCCATCAAGGCCAGCCACACACTGGATTGGGCCAGGAACAGGTTCGGGTGTCGACCGCGGGTTGCCACCAACGCATTGCTGATCGCACCGGTGTTGCCACCGTGGCCGTTGAGGGCCAGGATCGTGTCGAAGTTTTGGGCCACCAGGGATTCGAGAATATCTTCCAGATAGGCGGAAAACACCCGGGGGGTCACGGTCAAGGAACCGGCAAAATGCATATGGTGGGGTGAGATGCCGAACCAGATCGGTGGCAGACACAACGCATCCAGTCGGGCGGCGACACCCTGGGCGATTTCCCGGGCGATGAAACCGTCGGTTCCCAAGGGGCCATGAGGACCGTGCTGTTCCACCGCTCCCACCGGCAGTACTGCAATGTGGGTACCCGATTCCATCCGCTCTTTGACATCCAGCGAAGTTAGTGCTTCAATTCGATTGTCCATGATGATCTCTCCGTTGTGATGGTTAACCTTTCAGATTTGGGAACATTATTGAATACATACTACGTTGTCAAGTCAATTTGATTGCGCCCAATCAAACCCAATCGAGCCGCTGTAATCCTTCCGCCAGATCTGAAATCAAATCCTCCGGGTCCTCCAGCCCGATGTGATACCTGAGAAGATAGCCGGACGATTCCCATGGAACAGCCGTTCTATATGCCGCAGGATCGGCAGGAATCACCAGGCTTTCAAAGCCGCCCCAACTGGCCCCGATCTTAATATAGCGGTAGTTGTCCACCATCCGGGCAACCGCTTTTTCCGATGTTGTGTTCAGCAGCACACCGAAAAGGCTTGAGGCACCGGTAAAATCGCGCTGCCAAATGTGGTAGCCCGGGTCCTCTTTCAACGCCGGGTAGAGGACTCGCTTCACCTCGGCCCGGGACTGAAGCCAGCGGGCCACATCGAGCGCTGCAGCCTGTTGCTGGCGCAATCGGGCGCCCATGGATCGCATCCCCTTGAGGGTCTGGTAGCAATCGTCCGGTGCGGCGATCTCACCGAATGCCAGAGTGGTATCCTTTAATTGTCGAAAATTACTTTCTTCTGCCGCCGTCACAATACCGATCACCAGATCCGAACCACCCGATAAGTACTTGGTGCCGGCTTGGATCGAAATATCGACCCCGTGTTCGAAGGGTTTGAAAAAAAGCGGGGTGGCCCATGTGTTATCCATCAAAATTAACACATTTTTTTGATGGGCGGTCGCAGCAATGGTCGGAATATCCTGCACCTCGAAGGTAAGCGAACCCGGAGACTCGGTAAACACCACCCGGGTGTTGGAACGGATGAAATTGGCAATGCCCTCGCCGATGAGCGGGTCGTAGTATGTCGTTTCCACACCCAAACGCCCCAGCGTCGAATCGCAGAAATCCCGGGTCGGGGTGTACACCGAGTCAACCATCAAAAGATGATCTCCGCTACTTAAAAACGCGGTCAGCGCCATGGTTACCGCCGCCAAGCCGGATGAGGTAACCACCCCGCCGGCACCACCTTCCAGCTGCGACACGGCATCCGCCAGGGCAAAGGTCGTGGGAGTGCCATAAGCGCCGTAACGCACGCCACGATATTTACGGTCGCCGGCAGCACGGTTTTTAAACGCGGCGATGTTCGGATAGAGAATTGTGGACGCATGATATACGGGTGGATTGACGACACCGTGTTGTGACTTCGGGTCTCTACCCAGATGAATGAGATCAGTGTGTTTACTCATGGAACACCTGCACTTGCTAATGATTTTGGTGCGGCAATATCAAGCCAGTAGGCCTAACCGATACAAAAATAAGTTTCCCTTATGTATGGTTCCCAGCATGATGTTGTCAAGAAATGAATGCTTGGAGAAATTGACGTTGTGGGCAGGAAAATGAATCGACCAGGTCAGCCCCTTATCACGTGCTGCAAGGCGTCATGGAGCCTTTGCACCGTATATGGTTTAGCGATCACACCATTGAAACCATATTGCTGAAAGTTGGCCATTACGGGGTTGTTCGCATAGCCGCTGGAAATCAGCACTTTCGCTTGCGGATCAATGGCTCGCAGAGGTTCAAGGACCTCGAGGCCTCCCAGCCCCCCGGGAATGGTGATATCGAGAATAACCGCGCTATAGGGCCGGCGCTCTGCGTGAGCATGTCGGTATGCTTCAATTGCCTTCGTGCCGTCTGGAACACAGTCTACCTCATAGCCGATACTCGTTAGTATGTTGCTGAGCAGGTCGCGAATCGTTTTTTCATCATCGACGACGAGAATCCTACCACTGCCAACGAGCGGCGTATCGGGATTGTCCTGCACCGGCATGATGTCGTTCTGCGAGCCGGGAAGATATATGACAATAGTTGTTCCTGCGTCCACTTGTGACTTGACCGTGATGAAGCCGTCGTGCTTGGTGATGATGGCATAGGCGGTTGCCAACCCCAGTCCACTTCCGTGCTCTTTGGTCGTGAAATACGGGTCAAAAATATTTGGCTGGATCTCGGCCGAGATGCCACACCCTTGGTCATGCACGGCAATTTTTAAGTAGCGTCCTTCCTGGAGGGGCGGAACCTCTGTCGCATTGAGCCAGACGTTGTTGGCCTGCACATCGACCGTTCCCCCGTCTGGCATCGATTGGGCAGCATTCAGCACCACATTATGGAGTGCCTGATTGATCTGGTCAGCGTCCACGTCGGCCGGCCATAGGTCCTCAGCAATGGTAAAGACGCAGCGGACATTTGAGCCACGCAATGCAAAGGTTGCGGACTCGCTAAGAAGTTCTGCGATGGAGACCGTTTGCCGCACAGGTGCTCCCCCTTTGGAAAAGGTGAGTAGTTGGTGGGTTAACTTGGTAGCACGCCGACATGCGTTTTCGGCTTCCATGAGACGTGCCACCACTTGTGCCTCCTGGTCCACCAGCGTCATGGCGAGGGAGATATTGCCCATTATACCCGTAAGGAGATTGTTAAAATCATGGGCAATGCCCCCGGCCAACACACCGACCGATTCAACTTTCCTGGCACGTAGTAAGATCTCCTCCAAATTCTTCTGCTCGGTAATGTCACGGAAGACCAACACCACCCCTTGAAGGATACCTTTGCTGCTGCGGATCGGCGCTGCGCTGTCTGCAATCGGGATCATTTGGTTTTGGCGTGTGATCAAGGCTGTGTGATTGGCTAAGCCGACAGTCACCCCTTCCTTTAGTACACGGGCTACTGGATTGTCCGCGGGCTTTAGGGTCCGTTCGTGGACAATGCGGAAGACCTCATCGAGGGGACGTCCGAGAGCGTCCTGCCGTGGCCAGCCCGTGAGTTCTTCGGCAACACGGTTGAAAAAGGTGATCCTGTTTTGCGTGTCAGTGGCGATGACGGCATCGCCGATACTCGCCAGCGTCACATTCAGCATGTCTCGTTGGCGCCGCAGTTCGTCCTCCGCCTGTTTGCGGGCCGTTATGTCGCTATTGATGGTGCCAACACCCACGGGATGACCGTACGCATCAAACACGGGATATTTGGTCACGACGACCGGATGGCGTGTACCATCTGCAAATGGCATGGTGAGCTCGCGCTCAACCGCCTTGCCCGTCTCAAGAACTTCCTCGTCTTGCATCACGAAGTCATCTGCATACTCCTGGGGGAAAAGATCGTAAGAGGTCTTGCCGAGCACATCCGCCTCCGCCACGCCATACCATTGCTCGAATCGCTTGTTTACGATTCGAAAACGGTGCTCTCTATCCTTCATAAAAATCGCCGAAGGAGAGTTCTCGATGAGCCCCCTGAACCGCTCCTCGCTCGTACGCAGCGCCTCTTCAGCCTGCCGGCGCTGGCGCCGCTCTTTCGCTTCCTGCAATTCGCGTTCGATGGCCGGCACAAGTCGGAGCAGCTTATCCTTCATCAGGTAGTCGTGCGCGCCGGCCTTCATCGTATCCACGGCGACCTCTTCACCGATCACCCCTGAGACCACGATGAACGGCAAATCTAATCCCGTCTCCTTGACGATAGTGAGCGCAGCGAACGCGTCGAACTGCGGCATGGCGTGATCACAAATGATGATCTCCCACGCTGACTTGCTAAGCGCTGTGCGAAAATCCTGGGCGTTTTCCACCCGCGTATAGATTGGTTCGAAGCTCCCACGTTTTAAGACGCGTATCAGCATGACCGCATCATCTTCGCTATCCTCAACGATGAGTACCTTAAGTGGTTTTATCATGTCGCTTCTCCCGATGGCGGCGGTTGATTCAACCGCAGCCAGTAGAACTGAACGTGACGCACTGCCTCTTGAAACTGTTTATAATTAACCGGTTTGCAGACGTAGCTGTTGGCGCCGAGTCGGTAGCTTTCGACGACGTCCCGCTGGTCATCGGACGAGGTCAACACCACTACAGGGATCGTTTTCGTGCGGTCATCCGCCCTGATCCGGCGCAGCACTTGCAAACCGTCCACTTTTGGTAACTTGAGATCCAGCAACACCACTGTCGGAAGATCGCGCACATCGCGTCTTGCGTATTGCCCGGTGCCGAAGAGATAATCCATGGCTTCGACCCCATCACGCACTGTGACGATCTTGTTGTCGATAGGTTGCTTCTGTAATTCGCGTATGGTAAGGATCTCGTCGTCCGGATTGTCCTCCACGAGCAATATGGTCATGGATGCCATGTCTTCGGTTCCTCCCTACGCGGGTTTCCCAGCGTAAAATAAAAAGTCGCCCCCTGTTCCACGGCACCTTCGGCCCAGACACGGCCACCATGACGGTGGATAAGACGCGCGACCGTCGCCAGACCGATTCCGGTGCCCTCAAACTCGGTTATCGCGTGCAGGCGCTGAAAAATGCCAAATAGCTTGTCGACGTAGGTCATGTCGAAGCCGACGCCGTCATCGCGCACAAAATACACCCTATCGTCGTCCAACCGCCGGGTGCCGAAGTCGATGGTGGCCCTTTCGTGCTTACTGGTGAACTTCCAGGCATTGTGCAGCAGGTTCTCCAGCACGATCCGCAGGACGCGCGGGTCGCCCTGGGTGATGACCTGGGGCGCGATCTCACACGACACCTGGCGGCCGGGGTTGCGTTCATCAAGCTCCGCAACAATACTCTCGGCCAGGGCGGTCAAATCGAC
>JASFFJ010000421.1:0-6980 GCA_050124355.1 Desulfobacterales bacterium
TCGGGCTGGAAAAACCCTGGGAATTCGGCCGATTTTACGGCTCGAGCTATTTTGTGGACCCCCGGGGGGAAATACTTGTCAAGGGAAGCGAGGACAAGGATGAGGTCGTCACGGCAGACCTTAACCTGGATGAGATCCGGGAAGTCCGGGATGGTTGGCAGTTTTTCCGGGATTTGCGACCCGATCAGTATGGCGATTTAAGCCGTACGATATCAGTTTAATAACACCCCCTGAAGGGGAAAAACACAAGGAGGAGAACAAATAATGAGTGAAGAACAAACCCAGGAAAAGCAGCATTGGATTGTCTATCCCCTTGGCAGCAAGCCCAAATGGGGGTTGGCTGTGCTGCTCGGAATTCAGCAATATCTGACGATGTTCGGTGCGACGGTGCTGATCCCGTTCATCGTCGGCGGGGCCATGGGGCTGCCCGGTGATCAACTGGCACTGATGATTTCAACCATATTTTTCACTTCGGGACTGTGCACCTTGATCCAGCAGTCGCCCCTCGGCAATAAACTGCCGGTCGTTCAAGGCGGTACCTTTTCTTTTCTGGGTCCTACATTCGCGATTATTGGTTTGGTGGCGGCCAAAAAGCTGACCGGCCCGGAGCCCCTATGGCAGATCCAGATACAGGAAGTTGCCGGCGCCATTATGATAGCATCCGTGGTAGAAATCGTGCTCGGCTACACCGGTGTCATGGGCCAGGTACGCAAAATCATCAGCCCCATTGTCATCGGCCCCACCATTGCCATGATCGGGTTGGCACTTTTTGGGATCGGTGCCCCCTGGATGGCCACCAACTGGATAATATCATTGATCACCCTGATCGCCCTGATTCTCTATTCCCAGGTATTTTCACATAAATCCAAGATATTTATGCTATTCCCGGTATTGCTTGCCATTGCAACCGGATGGATTTTTTCATTGCTCGGCACCATCACCGGTCTGATTCCCGCTGACAATGCCGCCAATCTGGCCGGCAAACTCCAATTAATCTCAGATGCGGCCTGGATTAGTTTCAAACCGATGATGCCGTTTAAATGGGGTGTCCCGGACTTTGGCAGTACAACCCTGTGGGCCGGTGTGTTCGGCATGTTGGCAGGATACCTGGCCTCCATGATTGAATCCATCGGTGACTATTACGCCTGCGCCCGCATCTCCGAGGCACCGGTGCCGACCGGACGAATGATCTCCAGGGGACTGGGCGCTGAAGGTCTCGGTTGCCTGATTGCAGGAATTTTGCAAACCTGCAACGGAACCACCACCTACTCGGAAAACATTGGCTCCATCGGTCTGACCAAAGTTGCCAGCCGCCGGGTGGTTCGATGCGGCGCGGCCGTCATGTTGATCATTCCAATCATTGGTAAATTCGGCGCCGTATTGGCGACCCTGCCGCAGCCTGTGGTAGGAGCGATGTTTGTGGGTTTGTTTGGTATGATCGCCTCGGTGGGGCTTTCAAACTTACAAATTGTCAATTTGAACAATTCTAGAAACTTGTTCATCATCGGGCTGTCCTTCTTTGCCGGTTTGAGCGTGCCCTTTTGGTTTACACCTCATTATGACGTTGCAACGGCCAAGATCGTCAGCGGCGCACTTTCCTGGGGAACACCCGGTAGCGTTATCAATGTCATCGGAAACATCTTCCAGGCGGTGCTCAGCACTGGTATGGCCGTGACGGCGATTGTCGGAATCGTTCTCGACAATCTGCTGCCAGGTGCGACCCGGGCGGAACGCGGGTTGGAAGTTTGGGAAAAAGAGGCCTCCGAAGAAGCCTGGGAAGAAGCGGAAGCCGCCTGGGCTGCCATGAAAGAAGGTGAGATGCGACCGGTTTAAGTGGAATACGAACAACAATCAGAAAAATGGGGAACCGTCGCAACGGCTGTTCCCCATTTTTTCCTTTTCTAACAGGACACGGATAAACACGGGTTAGACGGATGAACTAATTACGAAAGCTGTGATAGTTCACCGCAAAGCTCGCAGAGAACGCTGTTGGCTGAGCTTTTACCGAAAGCTCCAAAATCAGTGTTCATCCGTGTAAATCCGTGTCCCAAATTAAGACAGGTACCCAATCCTTGCCGAAAACGCTACTGTATATAGTGTATGTCCTCATGATCCTGATCGGATTGGTTGCCATGTATTCACTGCTCAATACCGGCAACCCTGACAGTTTGCTGCGCCCTCTCGTCCCCGACCCCCAGGACGATTTTTATGTGGCAATGGTGTCTTCCGCAGTTGTCTTTGTGTTGGGGTTTTTCGTATTTTACTCACGGGATCGGGAAGGATTTCGTCACCTGGTGAAGTTGAATGCCGATCGAATCCGCGATTCTCGCCGTCAGGGCAAAAGCGATGAACAAATTGCAGACGCCATCCTGGCAGCCATGGGAAGCAGCAGCGGTTATCGGCACAATTTGGCCCGCAAAAAGCTTATCATTGCTCTCTCTGAATTCAAACAGTGATGGAAATATTAAAACAACAACAGTGGCTGATTATTGCCGTGGTCTTTTTCGGGATCATGGCCTACATTGCCTGGATTCGCTGGCAGGATCGCCGTTGGATCAATCGCCGCTTCGACAGCGACAAGGTACTGGCCATCAGTTTCGGGGTCAACTATTTCGGCAGCGCCACCGAGCCGGGTAAGCCCCGCAAAAGCAGCGGATTCTTGCTGCTCCTGCCGGATCGTCTTTTTTATCGCAGTCGCTTAAAGAAATTGGAACTGGAGATACCGGCCGCCAAAATTGCTCGGGCATACCATGATCGATCGCACAAAGGCGTCAACCTGCATCAATCTCTGATCAAAATCGACTTCCTGAATGCCGGCAATCAAAAAGACACCGCCGCTTTCAAGGTACCCTACCCCCCCCAGTGGCTGCAGGCGATTGAAAATAATTTGCTGAAAAAATGAAACCTCTAACGCCGGCCTTGCCGATGAACATCTCCTAAACAGTCTTAAGTTAATTTTCAAGTTTAGACGTCATTCCGGCGAAAGCCGGAATCCAGTAAATTCAATGGTATCTGGATGCCGGATCAAGTCCGGCATGACGATTTGGGGGCTTTTTACGAAACCGCCATAACTGGTGCCTATCTTTCTAATAATATTGCCAGAGCTCCACCACCTGGACGATTCGCCTACTCCTGCAGCTTACAATCCTTATCCCATTCCGGGCAAGCGGTTTTCATATCTGCAGTATATTTTTCCATACACTCACTGCATTCCATATCGAAGTTGGGGACGTCCCCGTATCGCTCTCGCATTTCCTCTTCCGAAAGGGCCTGCACCCCGCTGCAACCGCACTGGGGGCATCCGGTATTAATGGTGTAGCGTTTTTTTGCCATTCAGTACCTCCAATTTTCAATTTTGATGAACTCGTAAAAAGTCAGGATATCGATTCCTATTCATTATATCCTGTTGAAATTACATGCCAAAAAATATATTAACTTTGTGACTTTTGTGCCTTTTTGCGGCCAAGCCAATTTTGAACAAAATAAAATCGTCACCGTGTGGGCATTCTTTCAATATTGCCTTTTAGCTGTGCAATTTCAACCCCCAAACTGACACACTGAATGCCGTTCAGGCATTTTTCGGCATCTCCGTCTTCAAGAAAGGTTTTAAGCTCATGCTCGCCTTGCTTAAGGTTCACAACCCACCGCTTGTTTTTTTCGTCATAATCAACGTTTACCGCAATACCGCACTCGCCGATATCTGGATAAATCGATCGAATTTTTTCACAAAGTTCGTTTTTATCAACCATTTTTTTCTCCTTTATCATTTTATTTTTTCCATTCGAATAAAAAACATCAATAGCGCCGGTATCACAAATATGGTAAACACGGTCGAGACCGCCAGCCCCCCCAGCACCACGCTGCCGAGCCCTCTGTAGAACTCAGATCCCGGACCGGGAATCAGAACGAGGGGCAGCATGCCGATAAGGCTGGTCATGGCGCTCATGTAAATCGGTCGCAGCCGGGTGCGGGTCGATTCAAGGACGGCTTCGCGGTAAGCCATCCCGTGGTAGCGGATATTGTTCAATGCCTGGTGGACGATCAGAATGGCGTTGTTGACAACCACTCCGATGAGGATCACAAACCCCAGCATCGTAAGAATATCGAGGGGTTGGTTCGCAATCATTAGGTTGACCAGTTTGAGACCGAGCAATCCACCGCCGGCCGCCAGAGGTACCGTGAACATGATGATGACGGGATAGATAAAATTGCCGAACAGTGCTGCCATCAATAAATAGGCAATGATGGCCGCTAACAAAAAATTCCACTGAAAACTCCGCCGGGCTTCGGTCAGTTTGTCGGCCACCCCGCTTTGACCGATATCCGCCCCCTCAAGCATCCCCCGCTCTTTCATGGGCGCTATAACCCTGGTGTTAATGATCTCCATAGCTTCCTGCAGCGGGATGGAAAAAGGCGGTGTGATTTGAAGGGTAATCGTCCGCTGTCTTTCAAGATGACGGATCTGTGTGATACCGGATGTTCGCTGCAGCTTGGAAAGGGATGACACCGGAACCACCTTGCCGCCCTCGATGGCAATCAGAGAATTATACAGTTTTTCCGGGGTAGAAATATTATCTTCGGAGACCTTGAGAACCATGTCGATCTTCTTTTCTCCCTCTTGTTTGAACTCTCCGATCTCGCGACCATCCATCAGCACATCGATGGCAATGCCGAAGTCACGGGCTGTCATACCGGCCGCCTTCAGCCGATCCCGATCCGGAATGATTCGAACCTCGGGAAAAAGCAATTCCAGCGATGGAATCGGCCGGATCTGGGCATTCGGTATCTCTTTCATGATAGCACCAAAAAGCATACCGCCGATCTGTACAATTCGATTCAAATCTTCGCCGCCGATGTTTAACTCGATGGTTCTGCCACGTCCGAGAGCCGATTGAAACACCCCCGCCTGAACACTCACACCGTACATTCCCGGGATAGAAAAGATCGTACGCATAAACAGCGGTATCAACTCGCCGGCGCGCTGTTCGTGGGTACTGATGGCGCCAAAAAGCATGAGCTGTTCCGCCCCCACATAAAACATTTGCTTGATCCCGGGAAAACCGTTGTGGTCACTGTTTAAATACGGTTGATTGATTCGATAAATATGTTCGCCAATGGCTTTTCGTTCGTTAAACGAAAGACCTGGGGGTGGAATAAGTATATTGATGATCAGGTTGCGGTTCCCCTGGGGAAGATATTCCATTTTGGGAAACAGGAGCACGGACCCGAAAATGGCAAGGATACTGAAACAAAGCACCGTTGCCGTTCGAGTCATCCAATTTCGGGTGGCCAATTTTACCAGCCACATCATGCCGTTTTGAATCAGGGTGCCAAAAGAACCCAGCCATGATTTTGACGGCCGGGACCTGTGTTTGCGCCGGGTGAGCATAAAGAGTTGTTTTGAGAACATCGGGATGACCGAAACGGAGACAAAGAGGCTCAGTCCCACAGCAGAGGTCACGGCAATGGCAATATCTCTGAATAGTTGGCCGGCTTCATCTTTCATAAAAACCACCGGCAGGAACACCGCAATGGTTGTCAAGGTGGACGCCAGAATCGCTCCCCATACTTCCCGGGTACCATCATAAGCGGAGTTGAAAGCAGTTTTACCCATCTTGCGATGCCGGTCGATGTTTTCCAACACGACAATGGCACTGTCAATTAACATTCCAACCGCAAAGGCAATACCCGCTAAGCTAATGACATTCAGATTGCGGCCCATGAGGTTCATGAAAATGAATGTGCCGATAATACTGATCGGAATCGTTGTCGCCACAATAATGGTGGAAATAAAACTTCTAAGGAAAATCAGCAGGACGATGATCGCCAGGGTTCCGCCAAGCATAATATTCTTACGAACCAGCGATATCGCTCCGAGGATATAGGATCTTTGATCGTACACCCAGTCCAGGTAAATGTTCAGGGGCGCCAGTTTTTCCGTATTCAACCAATTGACAACTTTCTCGAGCCGATCCGAGAGCTCCAGAATATTGGCATCGGATTCGGGTTTGACGCCGATGGCGATACCTTCTTTTCCAAGGTGCAGCATGGCACTGGTAAGTTTTTCATGGCCGACACTCACTTCGGCCAGATCCGCCACTCTGATGCGCTGCAAGCCCGTCGATCGGATAACAATATTTTTGATGTCCTCCGGGGATTTAAATTCTGCCACCGACCGGATGCGGTAATCTCTGCGTCCAAGTCCCAGGGTACCGGCAGATATGTTAATGTTTTCCGCTCTTAAGATATCGATAAGATCGGTAATGGTCAGACCGTATGCCGCCAGCCTTTCAGGCTTTACGACAATATGCATCTCCTTTTCGATCCCGCCGCCGATGAAAAGATCGGCAACACCCCGGGTACGTTCGATGTACTGCCGGATATTATTCTCAAAATAAGTTCGGTAAGTATAGGTAGATTGGCTGTTTCCTTTGGTGGTTTTCAACACCATCCAGATGACGGGAGAGGTGGCGGCACCGGTAGCGCTGATGATGGGTTTTTCTACATTTTCAGGATATTCGGCAACTTCATCTAGTTTGTTGGAAACCCTGAGCAGGGCATTGTTCACATCGGTGCCGATGCTGAATTTGAGGGTTACCGTCCCCTGATTGTTGAAAGAAGAGCTCTCCATCTCCACAAGATCTGGAATGCCCTTTAAGACTTTTTCCTGCTCTTCGATAATTTCGCGTTCGATTTCATAGGGCGTTGCACCAGGCCAGGTAGTCGTCACGGTGATTTCCGCCTCGATGACGGAAGGACTCAGCTGATAGGGCATACGGTGCAGTCCGATCCATCCAAAAAGGACCACCAGGATGATGCCGACAATCACTGTAACCGGTTTTTCTATGGAGAACCTGATGATGTTCATTTTGCGCGATACTGGTTAAGTGGTTGATTAAGTTGATTCAACCCTTACCTGTTTTTTTGCTGACAACATGTTGTCAAAAATGAAAGTCTCAGTTTTCAGTATTTTAATTTGG
>JASFFJ010000422.1:0-6965 GCA_050124355.1 Desulfobacterales bacterium
GGCATAACCATGGACCTGGTTGAATAGTTTACTGGTTGAGTGTTTGACGAGGTAGATGATAATCATAATTTCAAAATGTTATCATCGTTGAAAAATGAAGTGTCCAAATAATAATTCAGGCAATTATTCCACGAAGTAAACCGGCAATCGCGAGTATTATCAGCAAAACTAGCACGTGGTGACGAAAAGATTCTTTGTCAACCTTTGTGAACTGTCTACTTCCAACGGCAATACCAATAAGCAACGGTGCCAGACAGACACCTGTCAGAAACAAAGTCTGGAATGTAGTTAGGCCTTGTAGTGAGGCCATTATGAGACTGATTGTGTCGATACCCAAGAAATAGGCTATAATAGATGCGCGGGATACCGTTACCCCAGCAGGTGATGAAAGATAGAAAAGAATAACCGGCGGACCACCGATTGCGGCGGCACCATTCAATATGCCACATGCTACTCCTATAGTAAAAATTAATGGTTTGCCAGGCATGCTACTCCATGCCCAGCCTCGTAATAGTAGAATTGCAGCAACCAGCACCAGCAGGGAAATGGATATTCGCATTGGATCTGCCGGGATGTTGGCAAGCAGATATACCCCAAAGGGGGTAGCAAGAAGCGATCCCGCTAGCAACCAGTGTAAAGAATACCAGTCTATGTCTCTCCAAACTTGCGGCACCAGACTTATGCTCGCCATTACCTCGAGAATTAATACAAGAGGCACAACGCGAGCGGGAGGAAGTACAAGCGAAATACTGGTAACGGCTACCATTGCAAAACCAAAACCACTGTAGCCTCGAATGACACCTGCGATAAAGACGGCGATAATTGTAACAATCAGCGAAGAAAGATCGAGACCGAAATAGTTCAAAGAGTTTGCCTCGCCAAGTAAGTCTGATTAGAAAGGCTTAATAGACCGGACGCCGGATAACTTAAGATTTAATTCACAATTCAAACTTTGGTCTCTTATTTTTTATAGCAGGGATCGCCTGCAATGCCCTGAAGGCTGGCATATTAGACCGTGCAACTTTGTTGTGGGGAGCCACGCATCTGCGCTCCGAAACATTTTTAGTTCAATTATAGAGATAATTTAGAACTACCTTGTGCCAGTGTTTGAATAACTTTTTTTTGTAGCAAACTAATCTCATCGAACTGGATACCGATGCCTTTTTTATCTCGACGCACTACCTGTCCGTTAATTGCACAGCCACGTTCGAACTCTGGAGAAGAAAGCGTAAGAACAATTTTCTGCCCAACATTAATGGTTTGCTCCGTCTCGACATAAGCGCCTCCCAGACAAATATCCCGCAGAAAACATTGATACGTCAAGTCGCTTACATCATAATCTATAGCCACGAGGCATTCGTATCGATCATGCTTTCGAGCGTTGGGAAGACTGCTTTGTTTCTCATCAACTAACCGTCCACTTTCAAGTAAAAGCGCCATAAGTGGCTTGGTAATTTCATGCTTAACCTCTTTGTAAGAATAGTCGATGTCGATTAATACGTTTTCCCAGGAAAAGATTTGTAGAGCGGCTGAGTCACCCCTCAGTGAACCGACTTTGGCAGCAACCAACTCTCCGCTGACAATAATCAAACGGCCGGATTCACTCTTGGTACTGATCTGCAATGTGCAGGAACGTCCCTCCATTTCGAGCATCTGCAGGAATGATGGCAGACTTAGCCCGCGAATCTGGCCACCGTAATCGATGTGCAGTTCGGTTAATATCCGTTTGGTTAACAAACTGATGTCCGTGGCCTGGTCAAAGTGAACGGCCGTGGGTATTTGCTTAATGTCAGCACGAAACATGGGCGAGGCATTGCTAGTCATTACAATGACCCGAATTTCAGGGTGTTGCTTTGCCAGAAAAGCCACCAGTTCGAAACCATCTATCTCAGGCATATAAAGCCCGGTGATAACGATATGAATTTTCTTCTTTTCGATAATCTCAAGGGCCACCTTGCCACTTTCTGCTGATAGGATATTTAGAAAACCGCCTTGGCTTTTCAGTAGTCCGACAAATGTCTGAAGTATAATCGGATCGGGATCCACAATTAATATATTTTTCATTCAACGCCACCATGTTTAGACACAAAAAATTTTTGCTCAACTGAGCGTATCCGGACTTCGCTTAAATTGGTGATATGCATAAATTTAGGCTCTATTTAATCAATTTCTTAGTATATATGTTTAGTATTGTTACCTATTTGATTTCATGAGTATTATATTTAGTCATAACCTGAACATACCTTTGTGAAACTGCTATCTTCCCAATTCTTCCTTAATAGCCAACCCAAGTTTTTCAAAAGTGTAAGGTTTTTTGATATATTGACCTGCCCCCAATCTTTGAGCCTCCTTGACTCGATCTGTTTCAGAAAATCCACTTGCGATGATGGTTTTTTGCTCCGGATGCACCTCGATAATCTTTTTATATGTTTCAAGGCCATCTATGCCCGGGTCCATAATCATATCCAGTACGATTAAATCTACCTTGTGCTCTTTTAAATATTCGACCGCCCCCACACCGCTTGAAATAGTATCAGCTGCATAACCCAATTTGGTCAGCAGCGTAAAGGCTAATTCTCTTTGATTTTGTACATCATCCACTACTAAAATTGACTCTTCTTTGCCCATATAGTCTTCAATGGATAATCGAGTTTTCTCTTTGGCTATTTTTTATTGGGTTGCTGGAAAATAGAGTGTAAATGTAGTTCTTTTATTTTCAGTGCTTTGGACATCAATATATCCGTTTTGGAGTTGGGCTTCAAGTTTCTTTTTCTCCTCTTCTTCTCGCTTCCGGTCCGTGATGTCGCGTACAACGCTGACCATACCCAGTGGTTCTCCCTGCTTGTTTTTCAAAAGAGAATCAGTGTGTTTCGTCGGGAATATTCCACCATTTTTCCTCTTGGCCTTGAATTCAAAGTTGGCAGGTTCCCCATTGTCGAACGCCTTATTAATCCGTCTCTCGAATTCCAGGTAATGTTCGTGATCGACGTGCAGTACCTCAGTGGAAAGATTTATTAGCTCCGCCCGGGAATATCCAAACATTCTTATAGCCGCCTCGTTAATATTGGCCAGTTTCTTGTCTGGGGTAACCACCAAAACGGCTTCCTCCAATGAGTTGAATATGCAGTTCAGCCAAAGTTCAGATTTGCGTAACGCTTCTTGCGCCACCTTCCGCTCGGTAACGTCATTTCCAATGCTTAGTATTTCAACAAACTTTCCACTCTCATCCAATATTGCTTCGTTGGTCCATTCTACCCATACAAGCTCACCATCACTACATATATTTTGATTAAGATTGTTCTTATATTCTAGAGGGTCTTTGGTAATATTATCCATCATTTCTCTGAAATCCGTACCAGTAGCCTCATTTTCGGGTACAATTGTCCCAAGAACATGCTTGCCTATGACGTCTTCCTTTTTGTACTTAAAATATTCAAGGCCATATGGGTTGAGATAGATTATGTGTCCGTTAGTATCCCACTTCAAAATGATACTATTTGCACTTTCTACTAAGGTACGATAAACTTCTTCGCTTTCCCGCAAGGCTTCCTCGGCCTGTTTGCGTTCCGTGATGTCGTATCCTTCCGGGACCAGGTAGATCACCCTGCTGTCGTCGTCAAAAACTGGCCCGATACGAAAATCGATATTCCTCGTCTCGCCGGCGGCTGAGATATGGGTAGTGTCAAATTGGACCATCTCCCCTCTCATTGCCCGCGCCATGGCCTCTCGCAATTTATGTTGCGCTTCTTTAGAATGGGTCCACCACGGTGTTTCCCAAAAGAATTTTCCAACAACGTCCTGCGTTTCGACGCCAGCTAACGCCAACGCCGTCCTGTTACCCATCAGCAGCCTCCCCTCGCTATCAATAAGCCCCGTCAACTGATAGTGGTGATTATAGACCGCCTCAAATTGGGCTTGAATTTCACGGAGCGCCTTGTTGACGTCCTCCAATTCCGCCGTTCGCCGCCGAACCTGTCCCTCAAGATCGCCTTTCAGCTGCTCGGATGCTTTGCGAGCTGCGTTGAGCTCCCGGGTGGCCAATTCAGGTTGAACCTTCATTCTGGCACTGTTCAGATGGGTTTCTACACGGGCAAGAACTTCCACGAACTCAAAAGGCTTCGTAATGTAGTCGGCGCCGCCCACCTCAAAGCCCTTGGTTTTATCCATCGGCTCGTCCAACACGCCAATGAAGATAACAGGTATGCCCTTGAGATCCTTATTGGCCTTGAGTCGCTCACAGACTTCATAGCCATCCATTTCTGGCATCTTGACGTGCAGTAAGACGATATCCGGCGGATCGTTCCCTGCAGCCTGGATGGCCGCCCGTCCGCTGGACGCGAAATGGACGTCGAAGCCCTGGTCTGTGAGGAAATCACTCAATGGACGCACATTCGATGGCGTATCATCCACCAGCAGGATAACGCCTTTATTAGCGCTTGTATTGAGATCGCCCATGTGTCGAGTGAGCCCTTTAGAGTGGAATCAATTGAGAATTATTTCGTGAGTTCGGTTTCAGCTGTATTGATAATTCGTTTTAGCTCATCGGCTGCTTTTTCGTCAAGGAGTTTGGGGTTGTGATTTTTTAGTATCCACTTGCTTTTGTCCAGGGCGGCCTCCTGAGGGTTTCGGAAACTCTACAATTCCGGGGACCATTGGTGAGATATTCGCGGCTGCCAGAGCCTGCGAACATTCCTGACAGTGAAATCCCGATCCAGAAAATGTCAGTCGGGTCCGACTGCCATAATTTCATCGATAGCCGGCTGATGGTTGTCCGCAATCATTCCTTCAGCCATGAATTTGACAGATTGAAAAATCTCATCGTCGAGTAGTAGGGTCTCCGGATAAAGCGTGGAAGGTAAATAATCAGAGCTGGAGGCTTTTGATAGCATAAAGGGTTTTCCTTATTATGGTTTTATTCTGGTTACTGATTTCTGATTACTGGATACTAATAGCTGTTAACTGGTTACTGATCACTGGCTACTGGTCGTTTAACTCCGAATTATGTCCCTCTATCCTCTGACATCTGACTTCTGTCCTCTGACCTCCGTCATCTATCTTATTTTAGATCTAAAGAGGTTGACCGAATTTATCTCTATTGGTGTAAGACATCCAACAAGCTACAATAACTAAACATTATTTGTTAGCTGATTCCTATTTCACCTAACCGGTATTATAGCGAATGTCAATAAAATCAACGGAATAGATAGCCGTTAGATTCTAAATATATCACCCCGATTTGACGCCACACAATAATTAAGGCTAAATACATAAGTTTAAAAAAAGAAGATGCTGGAAAAGGGATATCGACCAATGGAATCTAAAATTAAAATAGACGATATAAAAAAATCGAAGCGGGTATCAACGAAAAGTATGCGAACGTTGCTACCAGCCCTGAGGGACAATTTAAATATCCTACCGGCAGAAAAAGTCTTGAAGCACTAAATTATGATAAGGCCTTAACCGAAAAACTTCCGAATGAGGTTGCGTCCTCTTACTGTGGTGTGGGAAACCCTTTTTCCTTGGGAAAAATAAATAAAGGCGAGCAAGTCATGGATATCGGCTGTGGGGCGGGCGTTGATACAATTTTGGCTGTAATAATTGTGGGGCCGAAAGGTTCTGTCTGCGGTGTGGATATCGTGTCGCAAATGATTGCCCGAGCGGAGAGCAATCTCCAGATAATGGCGCTTAAAAACGTCAAATTCCAACAAGTTTCGGGTGAGAACCTGCCTTTTTCTGATGATACCTTCGATGTGGTGATCTCAAACGGCGTAATCAATCTAATGCCGGAAAAAGAGGCCGCCATGTCAGAAATAATAAGGGTGCTGAAACCAGCAGGGCGTTTGATGGTGGACTATCGGTGCCGTCGGCTAATCTATAATTCACCCACAACTTATCCATACTATTTAGAATATGGTAAATCAACGCTAATAGCCCCTTTAAAGCAGAAATTTTGAGAAAAATTTTCCGTACTAAAACCAAAACGAGAACCACAGATCCAAAACTCAAGCTTTTGCGTAATATTTCTCAATTTTTTTTTAATTAATGGATAAAATATAGTCCATCAACCGTTATACATAATAGCAGTACCACAAAATAGCAGTATTTGGAGGGAAATTATGTATACCAAACGCTTAATCGCGATATTGATTACCGTCGGCCTAATCATTCTAACAGGAGGTTGTCAGACCGGAAAACAACCAACGACAAACACCTATTCTGATGACCCCGAACTCTCTGAAAGCGATACTCAAGTACCAGAAATTCCTGGAGGGCAACGCGTAAATATTATTATGCCCCGGTTTTAGATCATTACGTTATGCGTGAAGATAAGTTTCGCAGCCGTCCTGACCAAATCCGTAAACTAGTTGCCTACGGCTTTAACAGCACGTTTCTTTCTGAACAGGACCAAATAAGTCCCAACCGGAAATTGCAGAAGACGTTGACCAACAATCGCGACGGAATTGCCGGCATCTGGAGAAATAAACCAGGTGATATTACGGCGATGTTGATACCGGTACGCAGTTATACCGGTCTAAACAATAGCCAATGCCGTGATTATTACAGCGTCTATAGCGTTAAGGGACGTATCCGAAAAAATGTCAGAAGTGTTTGCAGACTGCCGGATGGGCAGTGGCAACGGGTTAATTAATTAGAACGCAACGGAAAATTAGAAAGGAGAAAAATCATGAAAAATTTAGATGACGTGACTGAAGAAAAAGCAATGGATGAAAATGTTAATATAAGCCGGCGCAAGGCTCTGGCCAAACTGGGTTTTATGGCTGTAGCTACTTATGCAACACCTTTAATCCTTAAAATAAGTGACGCGCATGCGAAAGGCGGCTCCGGTGGTAGTGGTGGCTCTGGCGGTAGTGGAGGCTCCGGTGGAAGTGGCGGCTCGGGCGGTAGTGGTGGCGCTGGTGCCAGTGGTGCCAGCGGCGGAACCGGTGCCAGTGGCGCTAGCGGCG
>JASFFJ010000423.1:0-6950 GCA_050124355.1 Desulfobacterales bacterium
ATGCTGAATAAAGAATCTGTTTTCTTTAAATTCAGAACTATTGATGTGTCGTAAATTTACGCTTAATTTTCTGCAATTTTGTAAGTTCTCTTAAAATCAGGGCCTCCCGAGAAGCTTATCCGACTGAGGTCAGGAGCGCTGAAACAATTTCTGCAGATTTTAGTTAATAATTTTTTAAATTTACCGATAGTTTAAATAGACAAAAACGGGGCGTGGGCTGATGACGAATAAAAGGAAACATCCAAGGGTTAAAGTACGGGTCGTTGCTTCACTTGACTGTTACGATGAGGACGGAGAGCTATTCAATCAACCGCTTGGGATTATTTTGGATATAAGTTTAGGTGGAATGCTAATCGAGACCGATGATGTTATTGAAGCAAACTACGTTGAGATTGTATTTGTCAACCATGAGCATGAGCTTGTGAGTGTCGTTGGATCGATAGTTCATTCAAGGAAATGCGAGAATGGTAGAGCTAAAACAGGACTTTGCTTTCATGGCGCAGACAGTGAAAATGTCAAAATCGCAACGAATTTAATCCAAGCACATTATTTCGGTAACAAAAAATCTTAGCTCTAACAATCTAAAACTTGAGATATCTCGACATCAACAACTTGGTCGACGGTAAATTGCATAGCAGCGGAACCAACTGTCGACTTGAGAAAAAGCGAACAATTTGGATAAGAAATCGGGTTACGCAAACGGGCAGAAGCTTTACTAATAGACACTAATCATTGGCTGAAAAATCCAAGCTTAATCAGATTGGGGGTTTGGCCAACACGAGCGGCGAGTCAAGGATCCATTATGGAAATCAAAACAATTTTGGTGGTTGAGGATAACAAATTAAATATGAAGCTTGTGAGGGGCCTGATAAAGATCGGCAAATATCGTATGCTGGAAGCCAATAACGCCGAATTAGGCATCCAGCTGATTCGCGAGGAAATGCCGGATCTTGTCCTGATGGACATTCAACTTCCCGGTATGGATGGCTTGAGCGCCACAAAAATCGTCAAAGAGGATCCGGATTTAAAAGATATCCCTATCGTCGCATTAACCTCTTACGCGATGCAGGGGGATAAAGAAAAGGCCTTGGCGGCAGGTTGCACGGGATATATCGCCAAACCGATTGATACCAGAAAGTTTTTGGAAACCGTTTCGCAATATCTCAAGAACGAAGATCTGTAAAGATAATCCTGAAGGGATGAATGATGAAATCTAAACATCGAATATTGATTGTTGACGATGAACCGCTAAACGTTAAATTACTTGCAGCCATACTTTCTGCAGATAGTTATGATATTAGCAGTGCCTTTAATGGTGAGCAGGCTTTAGAAATCGTCGATAAAGAGCGTCCTGATTTGATTTTACTGGACATTATGATGCCGGGAATTGATGGCTTTGAGGTAACCAGACGTCTGAAAGGCGGCGCCGAAACAAAGGATATTCCGATTATATTAATCACTGCATTTGATATTGCTGACTATAAGGTCATAGGGCATGAAGCAGGTGCCGATGAATTTCTCAATAAACCGGTTAAAGCACCTGAACTGAAGTCACGGGTGAAATCATTACTTCGCACCAAAGAATGTCAGGATAAATTGAAGCGACAAAAGAAAGCCGACATTGATTGCGGTCGTGATGGCAATGAAAAAGAACTCATGGGTGAAAATGATCGATCATTGATGCTATTGGCGTTTGATGATAAAAATGAAGCGAATTCCATCAATATGTTTCTCCATGGCCAGCCTTATGAGGTAATTGTTGCAAATACTGCCCAAGATGCGATAGTACTCTCAAACGATAGACAGGTAGATTTGATTTTACTCGATGGAATGCTTGAAGGGGAAAAATGTTTTGAGATTTGCAGCCATATAAAGGAAGAAGAACAGACAGCGAATACCCAGATTCTCGTAGTTGCAGAGTCAGACTATTTAGAGAACAAGCACGAACAATTTGAGCTTTGGTCCGATGATTTTCTTATAAAGCCGGTTAACGTTCACGAGTTGAGGGCGCGAGTGAAGGCTCTGCTAAAAAAGAAGACCTTTTTAGATAGAATTTATGCCGGCCCGGACGAAAGTGTCCGTTCGGCGATCACGGATAGTCTGTCTGGTCTCGCCAACAATTCATACTTTAAATACTTTTTAGACCATGAGATAAAAAGATCCTTTAGAGATAACGGACCCGTTACGCTAATTATGATGGAACTAAATGATGTCAAAAACCACCCTAATTGCATGGGTCATTTGGCCGGAGAAGAATGGCTAAAATATATGGGTAACATAATCAAAGAAAACATACGCGATGTAGATTTAGGCGCACGTTCCAAAGAAAAGCAATTTTGTATCGTTTTAATCAATACCGACGTAAACGGAGCGATGCTGGTAGCTGATCGCCTAAAGGATCTGATTCAAAATCATTTCTCAGTGAACACTGAAAATATGTCTGGAAAAAATCTGGCTTTACATGTGGGAATAGCTAATTACCCTAACGATGCCGATTCAATGGAACTTCTGATTCATCACGCAGAAAAAGAGCTGTTAGAATCCAAAAATAAAATCGCGAATAGGGGATCCACCACCCTAAGGATGCTTGATCTTAATGCTTGATATCATTAAAATTTCTGATTAATGAAAATCGGGAAAATTCCAAGCACCAAATATCAAATCCCTGGCCCAGACCGGATAAACACCTGCCGTATCAATTACGACCAACAAAAATCCCGCCGCGGATAAAGCTTTAATCCTATCAAAAGTCGGGCCAGGGCGGGCTCAAACAAATCCCAATTCTTGAAATTTGTGATTTATTTGGCCCAATTTTAAGACCAGGTGGTGCTTGAGATTTGGGATTTTATTGTCTTGCATAACCTTCCAATGTAAGTGGTTTATAATTTACTTTGACGTTACCCTGGTTGCCCCGCTTCCATGCTTTCATTCTTAATTGGGCTGTGATATGAACCTAAATTCAGAACTACCGATGTGTCGTAAAATCGGATTCAACAGAAATATCAGAATTCACGTCAATAAAACTGAATTTGGGCGAATCGTTCTGAATTTATTTTTTTTTTTCACAGTTTGCAATGAAATCTCCACCGGCGTCGATATAACCTTTTTTCTAAGTTTTCGTTCCATTCCTTTTTTTGCGTCTTATTATTATCGGTGGACCCAGTGATGAAACGTAGATATCTTTTGAAAATCGGAGTGTTCAGCGCCCTGGCAGCAATGGCTGGCACCGGTTTTCTTAAAATCTATAAACACCAGATCGGGGTCAAAAAGGTTATTGAATTCCCGGCTCCGATTCTTCGTAAAATATCCAGTCCAGTGGATGTGATCGATGACAAAATCATATCGTTGAGCCGACAGATGATCGGCACTTTGAGATATTGGTCATTGATCGGCTTTTTTTCTAAAGCCTTTCTGAGCAGAGGACTGGCGGCACCCCAGGTGGGGGTCTCAAAACGGATGATAACCTGCGGAATTCGTGGAGATATCAAAGTGCTCCTTAACCCTGAAGTCGTTGAAGAAAGTGGTGTCTATTGTGGTTACGAAAACTGCTTATCTCTGCCTGATATTGAACAGAAAAAAATCAACCGACCTGATTTTATCAAAGTGAAATATAAAGGGCTTGACAATCGCAAACATGAACTAGCGGCAACGAACGAATACGCGGCCTTGCTGGCTCACGAGATCGATCACTTGAACGGTGTCCTATTTATCGATTATAACCTGAATATTGCATGAAAATTAGTGAAAAGTTTGAATAACATTTAATAACAACAGGTTGTGATTATTTGGGAAGTAAAGAAAAATACCCAAAAGGTAAACAGGATGACGACGGATTTTATCTCTTTAATTTTCACCCGTTGGGCGAGCCGGAGGCTTTCATATGCTGCGTTGCCAAGGGTTCGAAGTAAAGAACTACGACATCACCCTTAGACGCCTTGCCTATGAAAGCCTCCGACTCGTGCAAAATCCAGGTATCAACATGCCGGCATCGACACCTGAAGAACTGAGGGCTTGCATCGCGGCTGATGCCCAAACAAGCCCATCTACATTTTTGGCTGACGATTCTTTTGCCGCCTGGTGCTATGACCATTTATCAATGGATGAGGCACGTGCTGCGTTTGAGCGGGATGCCGATCCGGATGAATGCGAGCAGTGGGGACTTACGACTCTGGAGTGGAGAGCCCAGGTAGAGATGGCCATCATTGCGCTAACGGCAGCGGCAAAGATGCAATAAGAATTTTTGTTTATTTGTTACGGTTAATAGGTATATGCTCTACCGAACAACCAGCACCAAATCCGACTGAAGCAAACAAGATACAGTCAATGATGAACCGGTCAAGTTGTCATTAAAACTGAAAGATCCGATAAAACAGAGATCAAAAATTCTTTTAAAAAATCAGTGGCCACCAGCAGAGGTGGCCTGAGCCCCTTCCAGGGACCATCCTCATACCCCCCAGCTTTTATGTTGGTGGTCGCTGATTTTAGGTAGGTGTTATGTCGCGAAAGATTCTGGTTGTTGAGGATAATAAAGACCTGGCCCAACTGTTAGCGCTTCACTTGCGTGATCTTTCCTACGAGGTGGATCTGGCCTTCAATGGAGATGACGGCTGGACCCAGATTAAATCCCAATCCTATGACCTGATTATTCTCGACCTGATGCTGCCAGGCATCGACGGGTTGGAAATTTGTCGACGCATCCGTTCCTGCCAAACCTACACGCCCATCTTGATGCTGACGTCAAAATCAACCGAATTGGATCGTGTGCTGGGACTTGAAATCGGTGCAGACGATTATGTCACCAAACCCTTTAGCATCAGAGAGCTGATGGCCAGGGTAAAAGCCATCTTTCGCCGCATCGACGAACTGCAATCCAGCCATAGGTCAAACGTCCAGGCGATCATCCGGGTCGCAGATCTGGTGATTGATTCCGAAAGACGCACAGTGAGCCAATCTGACAGGATGATTGATTTGACAGCTAAAGAATTTGATTTGCTGCTGCATTTTGCCCGACATGCCGGGAGGGTTTATTCGCGTTCCCAACTGCTGGATGAGGTGTGGGGATACGGCCACGACGGCTACGAGCACACGGTCAATTCTCATATCAATCGACTACGAGCCAAGATAGAAGAAAATCCCGCCCAGCCGCGTTATATTCTGACGGTTTGGGGTGTCGGGTATAAATTTGCAGAATTCGATGAATGAGGACGGACTAAAGAATGTTTAGATCGCTATATTCGAAACTGGCCGCCGTGCTGACCGGCCTCTTTTGTTTGGTGGGGCTAGTCATTATTGTGGTGACGATGTTTTCCACAGACATGTACCAGCAGGAGGTCAACCAGCGACTAAACAGTAAATTGGCCGACCACATTGTCGCTGAAAGACTCCTGATGCAAAATAACCGTGTTAACCAGGAGGCCCTCGAAGACATTTTTCATATGCTCATGGTGATTAATCCGAGTATCGAAATCTACCTTTTAGACACCGAGGGTACTATCCTGGCGTTTTCAGCTGTTCCCGATAAAGTCAAGCGCAAACGTGTAGACCTTGAACCTATCAGAAATTTGATCGATGGCCATGCAACCATTCCCCTTTCAGGTGATGATCCCCGGAGCCTCAGCGGGAAAAAGGTCTTTACGGCAGCACGTATTCCCGAAAAGGGAGAATTGCAAGGCTATCTGTATGTGATTCTGGGGGGAGAGACCTATGACAGCGTTGTCCAAAAATTAAAGGCCAGTTACATATTGCAGTTAAGTAGCTGGATGATTTTTGCCAGCTTGTTGTTTGCTCTGGTTACCGGGTTGGTATTATTTGCCTCACTGACGGGTCGTCTCCGGCGATTGACCAAAGCCATGGATGCATTTAGAGCCGGTGAAAGTCAGGTACATATCGACTTTATCCGGCAGAAAAAAAGTCACAAAGCGGATGAAATTGACCGTTTGGGATCGACCTTTGTGCAGATGGCAGCACGCATCGAAGATCAAATGGCGCAGCTGCAAAGGGCGGATGCCACGCGTCGCGAACTGATTGCCAATGTTTCCCATGACCTGCGTACGCCCCTGGCCACATTGCAGGGCTATATCGAAACCTTGCTTTTGAAAGATGACAGCCTGGCACCGGCAGAGCGGCGAAGCTACCTGCAAACTGCCATCAAGCATTGTGAGCGACTCAGCAAACTGGTAAGTGAACTTTTAGAGCTTGCCAAACTTGATTCCTTAGATATTCGGGTAGAACCCGAGCCCTTTAACCTCAGTGAACTTGCCCATGACGTGATCCTCAAATTTAAACTAAAAGCCGGTGAAAAACAAATTGCGCTTTCAACTGAAATTGAAAAAGACCTTCCCTTAGTGCATGCCGATATCGGACTGATAGAGCGGGTGCTGGAAAACCTGATTGAAAATGCCATTCAAAATACGCCTCGGGACGGTGCCATCCGTCTGGTGCTCACACCCCAAAATGAAGATATTATGATTCAGGTCAGCGATACCGGCATCGGCATTCCGGCAGACGAGCTGACTCACATTTTCGACCGCTTTTATCAACTGGATAAAAGCCGCAAGGCTGATCAGGGCCACTCTGGATTAGGGCTGGCGATTACCAAAAAAATTCTGGAATTGCACGACCGCTCTGTAAACGTTGTCAGCGTCCTGGGCTCTGGCACAACGTTCAGCTTTCAGCTCCCCGTTAAATCCTCTGGCTGAATATTTTTTAATACCCCGCCACAAGCGGACGGGGTATTAAAAAATATAATAAAAAAGTTATCGTTTCGTGATCAACCCGTGATTTTTCAGCATTAGTACCTATTTATTGAAATCACATCATGTTTGCGCATGATTTATATCATAGCCAGTTTAATATTTTAGCCTCTGGCTCGAAGATCCTAAGGCTCGGAGAGGAATGCTATCGACTTTTATTGAAAAGACAGAGCGAAGCGATACAACAAATCTTCAATC
>JASFFJ010000424.1:0-6948 GCA_050124355.1 Desulfobacterales bacterium
CCCGCGTCAAGTCGCCGATGACGATGGCATATTCGTACCGGTGTTTGACTAGACGCTCGACTAGGTGCACGGTGAACGGATCGAAGCTGGTTAAAATTACGTGTTCGCGAGTGTCTTCCGGCAGCCGCCGCGGCGCCCGTGACTGGGCCTGGGTCTTCAGCCAGGGAGCGTAGAAAAACTGGATGAACGTGAAGGGCAGTATGATCAGCATAAAGACCGTCCCGGACAGCAGCACAACGATGGAAAACAGCCTGCCCAGATCCGTGTGAAAGGTGATGTCGCCGAAGCCGAGGGTCGACATCACTGTCAGGGTCCAGTACACACCGGTGATCCAGGAGAACTGCTGTCCCTCGCGTATCATCAGGAAGTGGAACAGGACAGAGTAGAGGGCGATCATGGCCGCGAGAATGCCAATGAATTTGAGCAGGACCTGGATGTTTCGCTCTCGCGACTGGTTAAAAAAATAGGCCAGTTGGCTGAAGATAAGCTTCATGTGTTTTCCGGACCGTCCCAAGCCGGTTGAAAATGAAATGAGTCCAGCGCTTGTCAGAATATGCCTCTCTAGCATAGAAGCAGAGGCGGCCGCGGTCAAGAAGGGCGGTTGGGATCGGCAACGCCCAGCTGGATCTTCCGCAGGCTGTCACACACCAGATAAATTACCCGTTGAACGGCCAGCACGATGGCACCGGTTTGGAACCGATGGATACACTGTGGAATCATTCTTCCCGGTTCCTTTGCAGATGACTATGAGGGAGCCGAACACCGAGCAAAGAAGATCCTGTTGTCGTTTGACAATACGGAAGATCACTTCCCCAAACACATAACGGTTGCTGACGTATTGGTAGCCACGAATACCGATGGCGTAATATAGGAAACTGTTGGACATGAGGGCTTCCTTTCTTCATTGAAGTTTTTCCGAAGAGCAATTCATAGTTCCCGCATCCGGAATTATGATTACCAAGGGTATTGCTGACGAATTGTGAAGGCACGAAACTCAAGGATTCTTGCATTACACTTGAATCCCGGCAAATTCAAAAATTTTGCTGATATCTTGGCACTGGTTAAAAATGTCTCCACCATACCAGAAAAATAGGCTTAAATTCAAGATATTGTGGTCTGGTTGGGTACAGTGGGGTTGAGGACTTAATGCTACAAGCTTAACTATCAGATTTTATTTAATTATTGAATATAATTTTTGGATATATGCACCATATCGTATCGGGGAATCCGGTGTCAAATAAAAATCGATAAAAAAGGGCAAATCCAGGTTCCCGGATTCATCCTCTTGAATCAAGATAACATTTGGAAACCATAAAAATTCAGACCCTTAAAAAGTTTAAATAGTAGCAATATGGAATTTGCTCTTTCGGGAAGCGGTCTTGGATATTATTAATTTTTTGCCTTCCTAAATTCCGACAAACCCGGATATAGAAATTAATGTACTGTATCCCTCTTTCTTTTAAAGTCCCGGGGTATTCTCTAATTTATATATACAGTCCCTTTTTTCAGGCTGCTGCCGTATTTAATCTGTGGATTTTCTTTCAACAAAGGTCTATCAGGATGTACTGGTACACCTTTAATGTTTGGATTACATTGCAGTAGATACCGATACGCATTAAAAACCGATTGTTTTTCCCCTTTTGTACTCTTTTGTGAAAAACCGTCAAACATGCACTTCACAAATGGCCATTCCTCGTGCTTCCATCTTAATGTCTTTCTCTTAAATTTGATAGCCATTTCTGATTCTTCTGTTTCGGTGATTATAACTGCATTATCAAGGCTCATAGCAATATCTGTGAACCTCCCAGCAAAACATTGATTCAAGATTACTATGATTTGTTTTCCCTTAATTTTTCCCAATATCTCCTGAAATTCAAGATGGCTCAGGTCATCGTCCGGAAATCTCATCACAGACGCAGTTCCAACACATTTTATGCTTTCAATTCCGAGATCATCTCCATTATTTGGATATTTTTCCAATATTAATTTGACCATTCCATGTCCTGAACGAAATATTACAAGCGAATCATTTGAATCCATTGTTTGTCCAAGATGTCTTAATTCGTATATGAAATTCTCTTTTGTTGCATTACCTTCAACAATGGGATGGTTTGCCGTTTTCCCTCCAAAGAATAGAGTTGTAATGTCCTCGTCACAATATCCCAATTTTTTTAGAGTATTGGCTGCGTACTCAACATTTTTATAATAAGATTCGAAATTATCACTCTCTGTAATCCCTCCACCAATCAGCAAAGCATACTTTTTATGTTCATTTTTTTCCCGCTCTGTTATCCTCTCAGTAGTTGCACATCCAGCTATAATAGAAATGACAAGAGATACTTTAAAGATAATTCGAGAGAATGATTTCATGGCGCACCTCCCTTCTTCCTAAATTTTACTAATTTCGTATGGAGGAGAACCAAAAAAGCCTCTAAGGAATATAAAACACCTTCAGAGGCTTTCATTTCGGCATCTTCTGGTAACCCTTTGTCATGGCTTTCTCCACGAAAGTTAAGGGTTAAAAGTGACTGATTTTTAAATGCTAACAGTGTGCTAATTTCGGATGAGACTCAGCTCAGAATGGGATTCCGAATGAGATCAATAGTCGAATGAGAGGGCATTTAGCGTTGCGCTTCTGGTCAACAAGAAATGGGTGGTTAATAATCTTTTACATAGCTATTTATCTAAATTTGTCATCAAAGTCAAGAATTTATCCATTAATACTACATTGTAGTAATATAATACGTCGATCCGTGATGACGGGGGTGTGTAGATTTCTTGCCTTATGTGAAAATCCTAAATAATTAATACGTCCCATTTCTTGAAAGATTCTGCTGAATTAATAACTGATTGAATGAGCTCTCCTTCTGAACCTATGCCTATCCATTCAAAGCGTTTCTTAATTTCATTCCTGACGATTTTTGCATCTTGTTCTGTATCACGAGATTTTGTTCGCTCAACATCATTTACATCTAAGTATATCCTAGACCAATCTAAGCTTTCTTGTTCGCTCTTTTTTATAAATTTTTCAGGCATATTCTTAAGGGTAATACTATCGAACTCTATACCAATTGTCGGTTCTTCATCTTCAACGAAATCGATTATCCTTCCTGTCCAACCACTTAAATTAGTTTCTGAATCGTCTGGGCAAAGTACACCGTATTTAACTTTTACAGCCTGCCCTATTTTGTATTTCATATCTTTCCCCTGGAATCTATCAGGTTTTGCCATCTTAAAAACAACATAACTTTCATGATCATTAATTCGACAAACATCGAAATCTATGATGGTATGTATCTGATATTATATAGCTCTTGGCTTCTCAAGATCGAAAATAGACAGATTCCCTAAACCGTGGCGGGATGGTAAAGTATCATCTGGTTTCTAATCGAAAGATTCCGGCACCATATCCCTCAGAGGTTATCAACAGCGCCTTGCTCCCGGCCATAAAACATATGGCTTCACGTTGGCGGAAGTCATTTCTATCCTGGGGAAGGGGTAAAGGGATTGTTTCGGGGTGCCCGCTTAAAGCCGTTGCCCAGGAATTATGGCTTTCGCGATTAAATAAATAGGCATGCTTGTAAGTCAGCACGACCGCTTGGCGGCCATCGGGAGAAAGATCCAGTGCGGTTGGCTGGGACCGGTATTTTCCATAGTTCTGCAACAGGTCTTCATCTGAAGGCGGCGGAATTTGCCTCACCGCCGCAGCTTTTTTCGCAACAATAGGGTCGTCCGGCGGTATCAACGGCAATTCGAAGAGCAGAGGCGGATTATCACGTTTGGTCAGAATAAGGACCTTTCCGCCTGCCGCATCCACGGAAACGCCTTCGGCATCGTGCTTGTGATCCGGGTATGAAAAAACAATGCGCCAAGCCAATTGGACGGCAGATGATTCACTATAGCGTTTACCCTCGAGTTTGGGCTCTTCGACGATATAAAGCGTATGGGTATCGTACTGCTCTTGGTTATCACCAAAATCGGCGATAAGGATCATGGGACGACCTTGCCAGAAAAAGGTATCCAGCCCTTCCCAATCACGGTTTTGTGCTCCAACTACCAACACACGCCCCATGCTGCGCCCATCGTTTCTCAGAGCGTAAATGAAAGGGCCATGACCGTTGTCATTTATCGCCCAAATAAGATTATCGGCTGCCAAAGAAATATCCATCCCCGAGCATTCGACCAGTCGATCATCCTTTAGTCGGCCTGTTAGCTTCGCATTACCGAACGACACCTTATCAGCAGGCGGAACTGTTTTTTTCTCATCTGCCAGGCTTCCGTTGACGCTGAAGAACAGACTAAAGCACACAAAAAGCAGCAGATGATGGCGGTATATCTTCATCTAAAAAAGGTCTAAATTTGAGGGAGTTCCAGGTGAATGTCTTTTACTAAAATATGCAATTCGGAAGTTATCGCCATCCATAATGATAAGCTTCTAATATCATGCGGTTTTTGGGGCCGTCAATCGCAAACATTTCAGCTCATTATTAACCTTTATCAGGCTCAGGTATCGGAATTCTTTGACTGCCGGAATGCCGTGATCATGCGGTAGGCAAAACCGATCATCAGGGCGGCGCTGATGAGGATGATAAAATTTGAGGCAAAGAAAGTCATTAAAAACGTGAACGGATCGTTAAGTTTGTAAGCCGAAACAAGCAGCCGGATGCCAAAATATAAAAAAAAGACGCTGACTGAAAGTAAAACGATTTGTCGTATCCACCAGAATAGGTTTGACATCAAAGCCCCTTGGCTAACATTTTTAATTCTAAAAGTTTGATTTTGAAATTAAGGGTAATAATTATTTCCATATTCTGCAGCGTCCATAGGGGCAAATCAGAGACATGTCAACTTGAGCCTTCAATTTATCCGGGAGGTTTAAGGATTCAATGTTGAGTTTATTTAGAATCTAAGTTATTTAGTCTATAGTGATAGTTATATAGACATTGTGTCAAAAAAGCAATTCAATCACAGAGATTCGTTTCTAAATTAATGTTTCATGAGGGGGAGGACCCATGTTAAAAAGACCCAAAAAAGATGAAAACAACACGTCATTTCCTGCTGCCGGGGCTGGGGAGGTAAAACCCACGCCGCCACCCACTCCAAGCCCGAATGTCAGCCCGGAAAGATACACAGGTGATGAGAAAACCACCATCGGGGAGCGAATCACCATCGAAGGTAGCATTCGTGGCGAAGAAAATTTGGCCATCGAAGGCGCCATGAAGGGCAACATTGAAATGGGAAAGCACAATTTTTCAATAGGTCCCAATGGGCGACTTGACGGCGAAATTCATGCTCAGAACGTGACCATCAATGGCCAATTTAAGGGAACCATTAAAGCATCGGGAAAAGTAGCGGTCACTAAAAAGGCTGACTTTAACGGGGAAATCAAAGCCAAAAGTTTTTCAGTTGAGGACGGCGCCTACTTTAAAGGGGTCGTTGAACTGGACCGGGAACCCCATCAGCAACCGGCGGCCACTGAAATCCCCAAAGGACCATCGACCCCCGAAGCCGCAAAGAAACCGATCGTACCGCGAACCGATGTCAAAGTGGAGAAGTAAGCGTTGATTTCCCCGACATCTCGACTCACAAACAATTCAGACGTCGAATCTCTTCCCGCGGGCTATAACAGTACCATCCTCAGGGAGTTTGTCGATACCCTGGATAAATTGAGGGATGCTCAAACCCTCGATGTGGGTCCGGTCTGCCAGGAAAATATCACATTTTTTGCCGAACGAATGGCAAGACACCATGTTTGCGATATGTTCTCATGGCTAAAACGGGAAAACGACAAAGAAATTCGCACGGGTGACGAATGGAAATATCTCGATTACCCGGAACGGAATTTTGATGGGATTCAGCTATGGGATTTATGTGACTATCTGGAAGATGATGATATGATCCGAATGGTGAAGCGGTGTTACAGGATGCTCAAGGGGTCAGGCCTGCTGATGTTGATCGCCTTTGAAAAGAAACCGGCATCATCGATCGCAAATACTTTTGTGATTGGCCAAGATTATCGGGTCGTCATTCGGCCACAGCCGCACCTGGAGCTTCCATGGAGATTCCGTCATAACCGAGCGCTGACATCCCTGCTATCCCGTTTTACCATCGTCAGATCGTTTCGCTACCATAGCGGCATCAGAGAATTCTTATTTAAAAAACCGAAAAGTGTGCGGGATTAGACCAGCGGGGCGACCGGGCTCGGACCTCGATACCCTTGTTTAAGATTGTCAGGATTGAATGAAAAAACCGTTAGTAACGGATTCCCGCGGTGTTCGTTGGCGACTACGATGATGTTGGGATGACTGTTGGTCTTTTATCCAGTTGAGCGCCTCATCTTCAGTATAAAAAACTTGAATATTAAGTTCAATGGGACGAATCAGTTCCAGGTTCAACTTCAAAAAAATTTCCTGTCTTTCATTTGGAACGACAATTGCACAATGACGCCCTTTTCCTCTTTGTGCATACCCGTTTAAGACTTGTCGAACGATTTCGATTTCATCCTTTGGAATTGCTGCAATGCGAATATTTTTCTCGAGAACGATGATTGAGTTATAATTCGGATCGAAATCGGGATCATACATTACATTTCGAATATGATCAATTACTGTGACGGTGGTGGGTGTACCGGCGGCTCGAGTCAATATGATTCCCTGTAATTTGTCTATTTCGTGCCTGAACATGGTTGACTTCCTCATCAAAAGGTTCATGTTATCGTCCCTCAACAGATCCTGTCCCACCCGTTTAAGCTCAACACCGATCACATACCGGAAAACTAAACTTGCAACGGCGATTTTCTGCTCTACTTTAATATAAATATCTAGCACAAATAGAAAAGTCAATAAAAATAACTAATAAATTCAATTAGTTGATAAATTTCGTTTAACCGCTGAAATCGTCGTGTCGGATAAAGTATTAATACTAAATTAATTTGATTCAGAAAAAAAA
>JASFFJ010000425.1:0-6934 GCA_050124355.1 Desulfobacterales bacterium
ATACTATAAATATGATCTTCCAGGGTCCCATTAAACCTCACGGTCTCCTCATCCGGGAATTCGGCCGTGATGACCTGACTGCGGTTAAACGTGATCATTTTAATCTCCCAACCCGGACAAGCCGGAATTGAATATTGACGATTGACGATTGAAGATTTGTTGTATCGCTTCGCTCCGTCTTTTAAATGTAAGTAGATGCATTCCTAAAATATTAACCTGGCTAGGGTATAAATCCTGCGCAAACATGATTTGATTACAATAAATAGGTACTAACCCGGATAAACCGGAAAAAGTGGTCCCTGAAGAGCAGCAAATACGCCGATGATTTAATATCGCAAATTATAGGTGTCAGGTTTCAGGTGTCAGGTTTCAGGCCGACTATCGCGTTTTGACTACTGAAACCTTACACCTGACACCTAATATAAAAAAAACGAAATGGGGAGAATCGCTGACTCCAATTATAATCTCGATTTTCATAAATCCCGATTTAGGCCTTGCATGATGGGACTGTCGTCCTGAAAGGCCACACAGCTTCGCACCAGTCTGGGATTATTTTTGATCATTTCCCTTAAATTAGCCAGTTTATCGTCACCCTCCAGATTTTCCCCCACCTGAATAACCGGTCGCGTGAAATGAAGAATAACAGCGTTTGCACTTTCCAGGACTGCATTGACCAATACCATACATCCGTTTGGACCGCCGAGCAGACCCTGCACGATTTTGCGCAATCCGGCGCCCACTCTGACACCTTCAATTTTTTTGATCAAATCGGAAGCCGTCGACCAATTCCGGGGAACCAGCCGATCCAATCGGGCCTCCGCTTGCACGATTTCAAGGTCCGGTGGCTGTACCTTCAGATTCACTTCGGCTTTCAGCAGATCGTCGGTCAGCCGCCACGAAACTGCCAGGCTTCCGCCTGACAGCGGGCTGACCTCGACAACTTTGTTTCTTAGAAAACGTATCGTCATTCATTTTCTCCAGGATTAAATCTAAGGTTGCAAACTCTCCATATTCAACATCCTTCACCGTTATTGGCCTAAAATCACAAATCCCAATACTCAAATTCCAAATAATATCCAAATTCAAAATTCCAATGACCCAAACACTCTGGTGAGCAACAGAGTATTTGTTGACTTTTTATATGTTTTGAATTTTGAATTTCGGTCATTGAGATTTATTTGTGATTTGGTATTTGGCGTTTGGAATTTCCATGATTTAAATCAAACAACTAACTTTTTAAACCGAAATAGTTGTCTGCTTATCTGACCTGGGCCTGCATTTCATCTTTTGCGTTCGCTTTGGATTCCCTTTAATTTCTGCCAGAGTTTTTCCACCTGTTTGCGCGTTTCCTCGAGCGAGCCTGAATTATCGATAATCAGATCACAGAAACCTTTTTTTTCTTCGACCGAGAGCTGCGACCTGATCATAGTCATGGCCATTTCTTCACTGGTCCCGTCACGGTTCATGAGACGCTTTTTTTGCTCGTCTTCAGAGGCATAGACCATCAGAATGTTGTGAAACAGGTACTGCATGTTGACTTCAATCAGAAGCGGCACCACCACCTGAATGATGGCGTTGGGATCCTCACCGGCATACTGCTTGACCAACTCAATGAATTCTTCACTGATTCTGGGATGCTGGAAACTTTCCAGTTTCTTTTTTTTTTCCAGGTCGTTAAATACGATCTCACGCAATTTTTGGCGGTCCAGGGTCTGGTCCTCACACAGAACCTGCTCGCCAAAAAAAGCGACAATATCTTTCCAGGCCGGTTTGCCGGGCTCGACCACCACTCTGCTGAGCACATCAAAATCGATGGTGCGTGCGCCGAGTTCTTCCAGCATGGCAGCAACGGTGCTCTTGCCGGTGGCGATACTCCCCGTTACCCCGACCAGCAGCCGGTTGTCAGTGCCCCGGAGCATGCGGATGGTATCTTCCCCACCATACGCCGCCGGAAAGGCATGGGTCAAATCCGTTTCCGCACCCGCGTAGCTGATGGGATAGCGTATCCCCCGCCGGTAAAGGGCCTCCATGCCATTCAGGGCTTTGTCCATCATTTCAACCGGAATGGCCATAACCAGCTCATCGTCTTGGGCATGTCCGTAGCGACGTTCACCATAGCAGGGGATACTCAGGGCCGGTTTGCGATTCAGGTAACACCTGGCGATGGCATCGGAGCAGGACGTTTCTCCGACACAATAAAATTGCATGACCTCATAGTTTTCAAATTGAAGAGAATTGATCAGAAGCATGATCTGGGCCGGATTGGCATAAATCAAAACGATGTCGGGATCGAACGGATTGTAGACCAGGGGCGCCATGGCCACGGCCTCGTATTTACCGGCCGGCAACCGGGGAATGGCATTTTCAAACTTCTTGCCATCCGCCCTGCTTTTGGTCCATACGATGCTTCTGAAGGTTCCATCTTTCATATAGCCAGGTATATCGGTCAGCCCGATGATGGAAGCGCACATCACCGACATAAAATCATCAAGATCGGCGCCCACCGTCCAGTCAAAGTTCCTGACCAGATTAATCAACTGGCAAAGGGTGGATTTATTGTTCATCCGGCGTATAAAGGGTACTGTTGAAAGGAATTTCTTGTCTTCGAACAGTTTAAAGGCCACCGGAAAAGATTTGAGCCTCATCAAACGCTCCAATCTTCGAACAGGCTTCTCCCAATCGCGGCTGGTGTTCATATCATACTCCTGCTGATTGAACGTCTTGGAAATTCTGAAAATAATATTAAATAATTCAGAATATTACAACTATTTAATCTCTCCTGGGTCTAATTCCCCGCAGCTTGCTGCGATAATAGTGAGTTAAATCCTAAAAGCATGATACTCCGCGGCTTGCCGCGGAGAGATTTCATTGTTTTTCGGATTAACCAAAGGGGGTGAATATAGAGAATTGCGACATGGCTGTCAAATGAAAAGGTTGGGCAAAGGTCGATACTGGGGTGGTGCCAATCATGCTTTATTTTGCAATGGTACTTTTAATTTTTTCCATTGATACGCAGAATAAAACTATGTCATAATCAGTGACCATCAGCAGCGCTGGAGGTATAAGGAAGGCTCCTGGAAGGGGCCGAGACGACGCTCTGCTTTTGGTCGCTGATTCTTTATTCGTTTTAAGTTATGGGTTAATCCTTTTTACTTTGTGAGGATATTTATGGTGGATCTCCATCAACTGGTGGTTGAAAATAAAGAATTGGTTATCCGTATCCGGCGAGATCTACACCGGATTCCGGAAACCGCTTATATGGAAAAGAAGACATCCGCCTACGTGGCAGAACATTTGAGACGCGAGGGATTGGAGGTTCAGACGGGGATCGCCACCTATGGTGTTGTGGGTCTGTTGAACACCGGTCGGCCCGGTCCGACCCTGCTGCTGCGGGCCGATATGGACGCACTTCCGGTGACAGAAGACACCGGCCTGCCATTTGCCTCGACCCATGACGGTGTAATGCACGCCTGCGGCCATGATGCGCATGTCGCGATGGTATTGGTGGCTGCAACCGTATTAAACCAGGTTAAGGACGAGCTCAACGGGACGATTAAATTTCTTTTTCAGCCGGCCGAAGAGGGACCGGGCGGGGCCAAACCCATGATTGATGAGGGTGTCCTGGAAAATCCCAAAGTAGACTATTCCATCGGTTGCCATGTGTGGCCGCAAATCCCGGAAGGTACCATCGGCGTTCGATCCGGACCGTTTATGGCGGCCATGGATCGCTTTGATATCAAAATTGTCGGGCGCAGCGGCCATGGCGCCATGCCGCATTTGTGTGTTGATGCCCTCGACGTCGGTACCCAGGTGGTCAGTGCCCTGCAACGCATTTCAAGCCGGCACATGAATCCCCTTGAACCTGCCGTGGTAACGGTCGGCATGTTTCAGGCGGGAACGGCTTTTAATATCATCCCGGGAGATGCCCAATTGACCGGGACCACCCGAACCTTTAATCTCGATATCTGGAACTCCTGGGCGGAGCGCCTCGAAACCGTCGTGCGAGGGGTATGCGAATCCATGGGAGCGGATTTCGAGCTCAAATTCTCCAAGGGGTATCCGCCCACCATCAATGACGACTCTATGGCCGAGGTGGTCCGGCGATGCGCCCAAAACGTTGCAGGGGAAGATAAGGTCGTTGAACCCGAGCGGTCTATGGGAGGTGAAGACATGTCTTATTTTCTCCAACGGTCCAAAGGGTGCTTTTATGCGCTTGGGGTAGGGCGTCAGGAATTTACGCCGCTTCACAGTAACCGGTTTGATCTCAATGAGAATGTTCTTGCAATTGGCGTTGAGACCCATTGCCGAATTGCCCTGGATCTGCTGGCTTAATTTAGTTAGCCACAGACCCACACAGACAGACACAGACAACTTTTATAGGGCCTAATTGCTCTCAGCTTGCTGCGATATAATAGACATTATGCCTGTAGCCCGATACCCCGGCAGCTCTGCTGCGGGGAACCTTCATTTAATACGATTGAATTATGTATTAAACTGTGAATTTTCATCAACAGCAATACATTGATCATTATCGTTTAAACGCTAATTATGGTGGATTGAAAGGAAAACATCGGAAGCATGACAGAATCAAAAAAGCGTACGATTGCCGATATCAATCGAAAACTGGCAGCGGGCGACGCCGTAATCATGACGGCTTCCGAGTTGTGTGAAGCAGTCCGTTGCGGAACGCAGGTGCAGTTCGATGACTTGGATGTAGTAACTTCCGGTACCTGCGGTTTGATGTCCGGAACCTATGCTGTTTTATCTTTTAAATTCAGCGAACCCAACCGGTTTGTTAGGGCATCACAGATCCACTTCAATGGTATCGAGGGTTATCCCGGACCGTGTCCCAACGAACGAATCGGAATTATCGATGCCGTTGTCCACGGCACGCATCACAGCCAATTGGATCCCAATTATGGCGGCGGACATCTCTTCAAAGATATTGTGGGAGGGCAGAAGATTGAGGTTGAAGTTATTACCGATGAAGGCAAAACCCTCAGCGGATGTGTCTCCATTGATCAGATGACCCATGCCGTGCTCCACGGCAGCAGACATGCATTTCGCAACTATGTTGGTTTCGTCAATCCCGGCAAGGATCCGATCGCGACCATTTTTTGTTCAAGTGCGCTGCCGCCGAATTACGGCGGCGCGACTGCCTGCGGTTGCGGTGAACTCAACCCCGTACAAAAAGATCCCGGACTGCGTACGATCGGTGTCGGCACCCGGGTGATGCTCAACGGGGGCACGGGCTTTGTGACCGGCTTGGGTACCCGCAGCAGTGTCGAGCGACCCTGCTTGTCGGTGGTGGCCGACATGCACACGATGAACCCGGATTATTTAGGTGGGTTTCAGACCTCAGCCGGGCCGGAAGTGATTCAAACATGGGCCGTACCCATACCCATTCTGGACGAAACCGTCCTGCGAACTGCCAAAATTTTAGACGAAGAGATCCCTTTGGTCATAACAGATATCCGCGGCCGCAAGGCTGTGGCGGAGGCCACCTATGCCCAACTTTGGTTGGGCACCGCCAGGGGATTCGGTTTTGACGAAGACGCCTGTCATGCCTACCGGTCCAAGTGCTTGGACTGTCCACCGGCGCTACTGTGTCCCTCCCATGCTTTTACCGAGAAGAAAGATAAAATCGACGGCAAGATATGCTGCAACTGCGGTATTTGCGCGGTGACGTGTCACGGAAATTGTTTCGTTGGCGAAATTGGCGAGATTCAGGTGGCTGGTCGGCAGGTGCCGTTTATACAAAGGCTATCCGACAGGACAAAGGCATCTGTGGCCGCAAAGGAGCTCAAGGAGAATATCTTGGCACAGACATTCGAGCTTGTCGAACCGGTGGCAAAGATCAAGCTGAGTTGATAATAGAATAGGATTCAGGGTTCCGAGGTTCAGTGTTAAGTGCAGCCGCCGGCCCAAAATATGGGAAGATTAATTGAAGTAGAAACTTTTGGGGCTGGGTTCCGAAATTGGTCGCTGTTGGGTTTCGCATTTGGCAATGATACCGGTAATATGTAGGTTGGATTGAGTGCAACGAAATCCAACAAAGCTTGGCGTAGACTCAACCCAACCTACGAAATGCAAAGGAACACAGGATAGAACCAGCTCCAACTTTTTGAAATAAAGTTATATAGGAGCGGGAGCCTCTGGCCAGAAAACGGCCAGTCTGATTGGAAAAGAAACTCAGGGAGCGATCTGAGCGTTCTTATTGTAGGTCAGGGTGCGAGCGAAGCGAGTTCCCTGACAAATACCTTTATCTGGCAGCACCCGAGGATTGTCAGGTAACGCCTACGGCGCAACCTGACCTACAGCCTGTTCATGGTTTCGCCAGGCACAATCTCATACGTAGTTTCAAAAGAGCACCGCCTCTGGCCAAAAAGCGGCCAGTCTGATCGGAAAAGAAAATATCGAATTACGAATAATGAATAATGAATATCGAATTTCGAAGGAATGTATTCTGTCTATTTTATAAAAAAGAATGAGCATAGCAAAACCACCCTTCGAAATTCTGCGATTCGCTGTTTGGTCTCGTAAAGTTTTATATGAGCGGCGCCGTTTCAGCTCCGCCGGCCATAAAAAAGTCGAACTGATCGACGGCGAGACTCTCAAGAAGCGGACACCAAATGACGAAGCAAGCAATTCTATCAATTTTATAAGACGATTTCGCGAGCTACTGCGCAAACTTACTGAAAAAGCGGGAAGCGGTTACGCCCTTTGAAATTCGAAATTCATTATTCGATAATCTGCGGTTCGCTTTTCCTTTTCTGACCTCTGAGTTCCGACCTCTGACATCTGAATACTGACTACTGACTTCTGACCCCCGACATCTGACTTCCGGCTACTGGTCTTCCGCTTAGGACTTTTCCCGGGCCGCACGGCGGGCGGCTTTTTCTTTTTCCCGCGCCGCCCGTTTTTCAGCGCGTCG
>JASFFJ010000426.1:0-6919 GCA_050124355.1 Desulfobacterales bacterium
AAGCTTGGGGTCAACACCCTTATCGTGGATGATAAAGATCGACTGGGTGGCAAGCTGGTACTTCAGACGCATAAGTTTTTCGGATCGGTAAAAGACACCCATGCCGGGACCCGGGGCTTTGAAATTGCCAAGATTCTGCAGGACGACCTTTCAACATACGCTTCAGTGGAGGTCTGGTTAAATGCCACGGCCGTGGCGGTGTTTTCCGACCATATCGTGGGGGTGGTCAAAGATCATTATTACCACAAAATAAAGCCCAAAAAACTTCTGGTGACCACCGGCGCCAGGGAAAAGATGCTCTCCTTTCCGGGCAACACCCTGCCTGGTGTTTACGGTGCCGGGGCTTTTCAGACCCTGGTGAATCGCGATCTGGTTAAATCTTCAGAGAAAGTGCTAATTGTCGGTGGCGGCAACGTAGGCCTTATCGCCGGTTATCACGCCATTCAGGCCGGCATTACAGTGGCGGCCCTCATCGAGGCGCTGCCCAATGTCGGTGGTTACAAGGTGCATGCCGACAAACTCAAACGACTGGGCGTCCCCATTTATACTGCCCACACGGTGGTTTGCGCCAATGGAAAAGATAAGGTTGAATCAGTTACCATCGGCCGTCTCGACGAGGATTGGCGGGTCATCGAGGACTCACATAAAACCTTTGAAGTCGATACGGTATTGATCGCCGTGGGGCTTGCCAAAGTCAACGAGTTTTATCTCAAGGCCAAGCAATGGGAAATGGACGTTTTCTGCGCCGGTGATGCCCAGGAAATTGCAGAAGCCTCGGCCGCCATGTTCACCGGAAAGATTGAAGGGCTAAAAATAGCCCAATTCCTCGGTATCGATACCGGCCCAATCCCCAAGGAGTGGGATGAGAAGGCCACGATCTTGAAATCTAAGCCGGGACGGGAGGACAGACACAAACCACCCGCCCAAGAAGAGGGTGTTTTTCCGATTTTTCACTGTTACCAGGAGGTGCCCTGTAATCCCTGCACCTCGGTATGCCCGGTGGGGGCCGTCAAAACAGAAGGGGATAAAATAACCGGTTTGCCATATATAGTGGATCTGGATTTGTGTACGGGTTGTGCAAGCTGCGTCGCCGTTTGTCCCGGACTCTCGGTGACCATGGCAGATTACCGGCAAGACCGGCAGCATCCGTTGGTGACCCTACCCTATGAGGTCTGGCGGGACCAGGTGCGTGAAGGCCAAAAGGTACCGGTGACCGACATTGACGGTGCCGTGCTGGGCTACTTTGCAGTTGAAACGGTGAAGTCTCGCAAAAAATACCCTGGTACCCTTTTAGTTCAGGTACGACTCGACAAGGCGGTGGCCAAAGCAGCCGTGGGAATATGGGTTCAGGAAAAACAGATCGAGCCATCCGCCATCTATGAGAAGGAGCCAACGCCGGATGATGCCATTGTCTGCCGCTGCGAACGCGTGTCGGCCGGTGAGATTCGGGCGGCCGTCCGAGGCGGTATCCGGGACTTGAATCAACTCAAAGCATTGACCAGAGCCGGCATGGGCGCCTGTGGTTCAAAGACCTGCCGGCCCATGATCTGGCGGATATTCCAAGAGGAAGGAATCGATTTTGCAGCGGTAACCGACCGGGTCGACCGTCCCCTTTTCGTGGAAGTCCCCATCGGGGTGTTTGCGGGATGCTTTGCGAAGGACGAAGGATGAGGGACGAGAGACGATGGAAGCCCGCTTTGCTCAGGAGAGGGGAGATAAGAAGATGATTGGTTGATTAGGTTGATTAAATAAAAGAAAAAGAAGTTGAATGAGTTGATTCAGTTTATTGGTTGATTAATTAAAAAAAGAAAGACTGATGGGTTCGATTAAAATTGTTTCCTTTATCAACGAATTAGCCCAATCAACTAATCAACTTAATAAGCCAGTCAACCAGTCAGCGATATTTGAAATAATAAAAAATAATTAATTTTCGAAGTCATCCAAGTAAGGATTTATATTAGTGCCATATGACGTCATCATCGCGGGTGCCGGCTCTGTGGGCGTTCCCACAGCCATGGCTTTGGCGGAGCTAGGATTGAAACCGCTAGTTGTAGACATGCATCCATCGCCGGGGCAGGGAGAAAACAAACATGCCATCGGTGGGATCCGGGCCACCCATTCTGAACCCGCCAAAATACTGACCTGCCGCCGTTCTCTTGAAATTTTTTCTACCTGGCAGCCATTGTACGGCGACAACATCGAGTGGTTAAAAGGTGGATATGTATTCCCCGTTTACCGTCCGGATGATGTCCAGATGCTGAAAGGGCTACTGGCGGTTCAGAAGAAATTCGGCTTGAATATTGATTTTGTGGGACCGCAAGCCATTGAGGAGATCATCCCAGGAATTAATTCCCGAGATTTGCGCGGCGGCACGATATCGCACGATGATGGTTCCATATCCCCCTTGTTGGCGGTGAATGCATTCTACCGCCGGGCCCTGGAGCTAGGCGCCGAATTTCATTTTAACGAAAAAATCACTGAAATTCTACGTCAAAAAGACAAGGTCACCGGTATTTCCACCGATAAAACCCACTACCGCACGGCCGTGGTGATCGATGCCGCCGGCCCATATTCCCCGGAGCTTGGCAAAACCGTAAACATTGATATACCGATTACCCCTGATTCCCATGAGGGCGCCATCACCGAACCGGTGGCGCCCTTTTTTAAGTGCATGGTAGTGGACATCCGGCCGGCAGCAGGCTCCAAGAATTATTATTTTTATCAAAACAAACAGGGTCAGGTCATATTTTGCATAACCCCTGATCCGCCAATCATCGGAAAGGACAAGCGCGAGACATCACAATTTTTACCTCAGGTCTGCGCCCGGATGGTGAACTTGCTGCCCCGGCTGAAGAACCTGCGCGTTCGCCGGACTTGGCGGGGGCTTTACCCCATGACGCCGGACGGATCACCGCTGATTGGCTGGAACCGGGAAGTCAAAGGGTTGTTTCATGCCACCGGCATGTGCGGCCAGGGGCTGATGCTGGCTCCCGGTATTGCCGAGGTGGTGGCACGAGCAGTCGCCGGAAGTGCGAATGAGACCGATGACTTGATCTTGCAAAAATTCTCACCTTACCGGGAGTTTAGCAGAGAAGAGGCGTTGAAGTAAGAAAAAAAATTGACATCGTCTTACTTGACAACTAATATCTTTAAGCAGAATAAACTGAGAATTCACTTAGACGAGGTCGTCGAAAATGCATACGGCAACATCCAAGGTAACGACAAAGGGACAAATTGTCATTCCTAAAAAAATTCGGGAAAAATATGGCATTCATCCCGCCACTTCAATCCGTTGGGTGGAAAAAAAAGAAGGTATTCTGATGATACCGGATTCAGAAGACCCAATCACTGCTGCTCGGGGGATGCTGAAAGGGTCGGGAATATTCCAGGTTTATTTGCAGGAAAAGAAGAAAGAGATCGCCAGGGAGGAAAATCCAGTTGCCCGAACGGAACAGCATCGTACTCGATAGCTTTGCCCTATTGGGCTATCTTGAAAATGAGACGTTTTCATCCCGGATTGAAACAATTCTAAAGCAGGCCCGGGAGGGTAAAAATCTGATCTACCTGCACGCCATTCATCTCGGCGAGGTCTATTATATTACCCTCAGAGAACAAGGACAGGATTTGGCTGATCTGGCCTACGCAAGAATTAGGGCTTTTCGGCTGACTTATATCGAAATCATTGACGAAGAGCTGGTGCGCACAGCTGCAGCATTAAAGGCAAAATATCCAATTTCCTATGCTGACGCCTTTGCCGCGGCCATGGCCGTCATGAACAATGCTTTTCTTTTAACTGGTGATCCGGAGTTTCAAGCACTCGAAGAAAAAGAGAATATTTCCATCGAATGGCTCAGCTGACAGTCATCAAAAATTTGCCTTATAGGTTGGTTTAGCCACAATTGACCGAAATACGTATTCGAATTTATAAAACAAAGTATTTAAGGAGTAAAAAAATGCCGGACTATAAATTGAATGTCGTTAAAACCCTGAACTATCAACGGCCTGAGATTGAAAAGGGATACACCGATCAGACCCTGTCTGTGAATATTTCAAACCAGGAGATCGCAATTAAACCGGTGGAACCCAAAATCAGGGACATATTTGTCGGTGGCAAAGGCTATGATCTCTGGTTGCTCTGGAATGCGGTCGAATCGACCACTAGTTGGAATGACCCGGCAAATGCCATCTGTATCGCATCAGGCCCCCTGGGAGGGACTCCCATCTATCCGGGCTCTGGTAAAAGCATCGTCACCAGCCTCTCACCGCTGACGGGATCGGTCATCGACTCCAACGTCGGTGGATATTTTGGCCCCTATCTGAAGTTTTCCGGATTTGACGCCCTTCAAATTCAGGGCAAAACATCTCAGGATACGGTCATTTACATCGATGGCATCGAGGGGCAGATCCAGATATTAGAAGCCGATGGCTTGCCGGATAACGCCTATGCGCTGTCCGACCTTCTCACCGGGCATTTTAGCGGGGGTAAACCGCGCAGCATTTCCGTCGTGTCGGCCGGTCCGGGTGCTCGAAATACCCGGATGGGATGCTTAAATTTTACCTGGTATGATGCCAAACGCAAACGCGCCCGTTATAAACAGGCCGGCCGCGGGGGCACCGGCACTGTGTTTGCGGACAAAGGACTTAAAGCCTTAGTGGTACGCTGGGATACGGTAACGGCCGACACCAATAAGCCGGCCGATAAGGACAGTTTGAAAAAGGTCGCCAAATTGCATTCCCGCGAAATCGTCGAACTGGATCCCAAACAGAATGAAATGGCGCGCATCGGCACCACCCACCTGGTCACCATCATGAATGATCACGATTTGCTGCCGACTCACAATTTTCGCTACGGTTCGCATCCCCAGGCGCCCAATCTGGGCCAGGAAGTTTACCGCCGTCTGTTCGATCCGGGGTTTGACGGCTGCTGGATGGGATGCACGGTGGCTTGCTCCCACGGGGTCAAAGACTTTGTACCGTTGACAGGACCGTATAAAGGCAAGAAAGTATTTGTGGATGGTCCCGAATATGAAACCATTGCCGGTTGCGGTTCCAATCTGGGTATCTTTGATCCCCACACGGTCGTGGAATTAAATTTTTACTGTGACGCCTATGGTCTGGATACCATATCGGTGGGCACAGCGATTGCCTTTGCCATGGAATGCTTTGAAATGGGACTGATCAATAAAGACCATACCGGTGGAATGGATTTAAGTTTTGGCAATCGCTTGAACGCCCTCAAGCTGGTCCATCAAATGGCGGCCGGTGAGGGTTTCGGCCAAATTATCGGCCAGGGCGTTCGCAAAATGAAAGAAATATTTGCCGCGAAATTTTCGGCGGATACCGCTGTCATGGCAGATATCGGCATGGAGGCCAAAGGGCTTGAATTCTCCGAGTACATGACCAAAGAATCCCTGGCCCAGCAGGGAGGTTACGGCCTGGCGCTCAAGGGGCCCCAACACGATGAAGCCTGGCTGATATTTTTGGATATGGTCCACAATTTCATGCCGACCTTCAAACAAAAGGCCGAAGCGTTGCATTGGTTTCCCATGTTTCGCACCTGGTTTTCCCTTTGCGGCCTCTGCAAGCTGCCCTGGAATGATATCCTGCCCGAGGACAATAAGGATACCGAGGAACCGGCCAAGGTCATCAAGCATCTGCAATGGTATGCGGATTATTACAGCGCGGTGACCGGACGGTCCTCCGACCCCGACGACCTGATAGAAATGAGTGAGGCGGTTTATAATTTCCAGCGTATCTTCAATCTGAAAATGGGTTTTGGTCGGGCGGAACACGACGACCTCCCGTACCGTGCGATGGGACCGGTAACCGAACTGGAATACGAATCCAGGGCCGAGCGTTACGACACCCAGCTTAAGGACACCCATCAGATCGATATATCCGGTAAAACCACTGCTGAAAAAACCGCGATATTGCGGAAATTGCGCTGCGAACAGTACGAAAAACTTAAAAGCGCGGTTTACAGGCGCAGAGGATGGACCAGCGATGGTATCCCGACAGCTGAAACGGTAAAACGTTTGGGTATCGATTTGGCTGGCGTACTTGAGACCCTCGAGGCCAATGGAGTGCAGTAAGAGATAGGAGATGGGAAGTTAAGAGGATGGGAAGATGAGAAGCTTTGAATATAGAAGTTGTGAGGAGTGACAGACGAAGGACGAGGGAAGATGGATGAGAGGATGACAAAAAAGATCAAAACTGTCTGTCGTCCCTCATCATAGCGTAGCGGTCTTCCATCCTCCATCGATTTTTCACTCTCTATGTCTATATATGGAGCGGAGTAATCATGATCGAGGTCAACGGCTGCAAGGTTGCCTGGTATGAGGGGATGACGATAAGCGAACTTCTCGGTGAAATCGACGATACCCATCCCTATCCCGTGGTGCGCATTGGCGACAAATATGTGTCGCGGCCTAATTTTGATAAAACCACTGTCCCGGATAACTCGGAAGTCTTTTTGATCTCCATGATTGCCGGCGGGTAAAAAAGATTTTTTGCTTATTTATTACAATTTTGGTATACGCCAGCAGTATAATTATTAGCCTAATTGGCTGAAACAAGATAGATAGTTTCCAATGTTGAATCGGTCTATCGTCGTCATCAGATCCGATGGATGCGATAAAACACAGCTAAAGATGTCACGATAACATGAGTTAGGCGGTTTTTTTGCTAATAGACGTGTCGAAATCTTGACACTGATCAAAAAATTGGCTTGACGCAGGACAAAATTAAAGGGTAGCCCTTAAATGATTATCTTGAGTAATTTTATAATTGCAGTCGCCAAAGTGCTGGACATTGTCCTTACCATCTTCATGTGGGTCGTTATTGCCCGAGCCGTTCTGTCATGGGTCAGTCCAGATCCTTACAACCCCATCGTTCGCTTCATTCACCAAGTCACCGAACC
>JASFFJ010000427.1:0-6915 GCA_050124355.1 Desulfobacterales bacterium
CAGTTTATAGCCGGATTTTGAGGTGGGACTTAGGTGGAGGATTCGGGCTGAATACAATACGATTGCCTGCTTTAAGATAAACTTTGGCTATCTTTAATGGTAAGTCACTGTCATTATTTCAGATATTAGCAGCTAACCGCAATTCAGCCTTCCGCCAAGCGCTCAAAGATATCTTAAACATTTTCAGGCATCAAAAATTATAGCTTTGTTGGAGATAGTGCCAGTTTTACAACAGAAATATATCCCCCAAAATATATCGCCACCGGCTATAATTGAAAAGCGTGGACAGTAAAACTGATCCACGCTTCCTGGTTAACAATCCCAATAGGCTAATGATACCGATTTATAGGACATTTCTATTTTTGCGGTGGTTGCCATGACATAAAGGTTTCGACAGTTTCCTCGGACTCAGGGCGCAAATTTTCTATACCCTCGTAGGGCTTCCCCTTCCCGAGTTTAGCGTGTGGATATTTCGCGATCATTATCATGTGGCGTTTGATCATGTCCTGGAAGCTGGCACCGGACCACAAAGGCAAACCTACAAATGCCTCTTCTTCACGAGGATCGCGATAGAGGTTAAAGACTGGGGCAGCAGCTCCTGGGACCTCTGGTGCCGGAACGTGCATCTTGAACTCTTGCTTTACGACTGAACGCAGGATCTCGTTTTCGTAAATATAAACGTAGTCGCGGCGACCGTGATACTCACCTTTGAGCAGCAAAGCGGTTTGGTCAATTCCATCAATAACTCGATCCTTCGGAATGTACTGCTTTGCTTGACCAAGACGGGCAAAAGTTGTGTAAAGATCGGAAACGTGAACAATATCACCTGCGGCACTCCCAGCTTCTATCACACCTGGCCAGCGGACGAATGCATCAACACGCACACCTCCTTCGAGATGATCGGTCTTTCCACCACGGTAAACCAATTCGTTTAGGCCGCTGGTATAACTGGGATAGAGATGCATCAAGCCATTGTCGGCCATCAATACGATCAAAGTATTTTCAGCTATGCCAAGCTCATCGACCTTGTCAATCACTTCTCCGAGCATTCCGTCGAGGCGTTGGAGTTTCTCGGCAAAATGCCCGCCGTTGAGGGACTCGTTCTGCTCCTGGTCGTTGACAAAATTGAGCGGCCATAGGGGCCAGTACTGAAGGAAGAATGGGGCGTCACCCTCGGCAAGTTTTTCAAGTTGTTCAAGTGTCTGACGCTGGTAGCGCAGATTCATTTCCACGTAGTGTTTTTGTGTCCATTTTTCGCCAGGCTTGAGATCGACCTCACGGGCAAGCCCACCCTTGATCGCCTCGACCCCTGTGACCAGACCACTGGGCTTGAACTTCTGATCAAGGGCAAATGAGTTCGCCTGGGTCTTATCTGCGAAGCCGATCAGCCGAAACGCGTCGGCGGCTTCATCGGTCATAAGCGAAAGTTGGACCTGCTGGTGCAACGGGAAAGCGGCATAATCGAAACCCTGGTTGTGCGGGTAGGCCTGTTCAATGTCCCCTTGATGCCATTTGCCTACGTGTGCGGTTTGGTAACCCGCTTCCGAAAGAACCTCGGCAATGGTCACTTCGTCCGCACCGAGCCCCTCACCAACTAACGCAACTTTGACTTCCTTGATGCCAACACGAACGGGGTGGCGACCAGTAAGCATCGCTGCCCGAGTCGGTGTGCAGGAAGGCTCGGTATACATTCGCATCAGAGACATCCCTTCCTCGGCGAGTTTGTTGATCTTAGGTGTGCGGATTCCCATCACGTAATTCAATTTCCGGTTTCCCATCTGGCCAAAGCTAACGTCATCGATCAGGATGTAAAGAATGTTAGGTCGTTTGCCACCATTCTTTTCGCGAATATCGGACAGCATCTCATCGATCTCTTTATCTTCAGCATCCCATTTTTCACCGTACTGCTGGCGAAGAAACTCATACTCACCATCATAAATAATTCGATCTTCAGCCAATGCCATCTGAAATCCAACCAGACAAAAAATAAATACGAATGGGGTAACCATCGTTTTTTTCATAAATTATAATCTCCCTGTGTTTGCGTTTAAATCCTACATAACAGATCAATACTTGGAAAAGATAAGGACTTCGAGGTGAAATAGCAATCGATAAGGTCGGGATTTGAACGGTCGTTGTCCAATATCTTGTGGTAGGACGAAAACCATATTAAATGGTGATTGATAGAGATTCTATGGACCCCGACTAAATTTAAGATATACTCAAAATCAGCCCAAAATTAGACAGAGCTCCGGTTGCATATCACTTGCCAAAAGCCTAACTATCAGTTTTCATTGATTTATTGAATATAACATTTGGATACATGCACCTTATCGTATCTGGGAATAAGGTGTCAATTCGAATTCACACAAATTGGAATTTTGAAACTAAAAAAGGGCGAATCCGGGTTGCCAGATTCACCCTCTGAATCAAAGATAATTTTTGGAAATCATGAAAATTTGGGCACTTAAGAAGTTAAAGGGGGTATCCATTTCGTTCTCGTTAGTGTAAAATGGGGTCATGAGCGACCCTATTGACAACAACCATCCTGTTGGCGGCGTTGACTATCCGCGGACGCTACAGGAATTTGATGAATGGTTTCCAACCGAAATTGCATGCACGACATATTTGCTAAACCTGCGCTGGCCCAATGGTTTTATCTGTCCGACCTGCGGAGGAACCAAGAGCTGGTTGACAGCTAGAAAGCAATTGCGTTGCGCTGCCTGTCAGCGTCAGACCTCGGTAACCGCAGGGACGATCTTTGACGGTACCCGCAAACCTTTGCGGATGTGGTTTCAAGCAGCGTGGCATGTGACTAACCAAAAGTTTGGTGCCAGCGCGTTGGGGATGCAGAGATCTCTGGGTTTTGGCAGCTACCAGACTGCTTGGGCTTGGCTTCACAAACTGCGTCGGGCTATGGTCCGGCCCGGGCGTGACCTCCTGAATGGACGCGTCGAGGTCGACGAGACTTACGTTGGTGGCGAGGAAGAAGGTGTATCCGGCCGACACACTGAAAAGAAGGCGATCGTAGTAGCAGCTGTAGAGGTTCATGAACCCAAAGGCTTTGGACGCATTCGACTGCGTCAGGTCCCAGACGTGAGTGGAGATAGTCTTGTAGGGTTCGTTCGTCAAGCCGTCCTTCCTGGATCGGTCATTTTGACCGATGGTTGGAAGGGCTACAATGCTCTTCCGCGCTATGGTTACACCCGTGAGAAAATTGTTCTTTCTGACTCGGGTGACCCAGCCCATGTGGCTTTGCCTGGCGTTCATCGTATAGCCTCTTTGCTGAAACGCTGGTTGATGGGAACACATCAGGGGGCCGTAAGCAAAAAGCATTTGGATTACTACCTCGATGAGTATACGTTTCGCTTTAATCGACGGACTTCTAATGCCCGGGGCCTTCTCTTCTATCGATTAATTCAGCACTCGGTGCAGATTGGACCAGCACCTTACCGGCAACTTATTACTGGAGAGCAAGAGCGAGGGCGACGGCCCAAAACATTTTAACGAGACTGAAGTGGATACCCCCTAGAAGTTAATTTAAATAGCAGCTATCACCCGCTATGTCCAAAAAATTGGAATGAATGATATCACAATTTTTTTTGGCCTCTAATTTTTGCCGATTCAGGTATATTAAAAGTTCAGCTTTGCGATTTATCGTGATGTCTGAATCGCCACGTGATAGCAGTAATACATATATTTGTTCCAAATCAAGGATTGGCTTTCTTTTCAGCTTTTTTCCCTGGTAGATCATCGGAGTTACTTTGAAATTTTCGAGCGAAATGCTGAACGGCAAATGAACTTTCGGGATAGCGTTTAACAAACCCTCAGATTCCATGCCATGAAATATTTGGCAATCGGTCGATTTAAGAATATCTTGCACGATTTCATATGCATTTTCGCAGCCCATAACAACAACGGCTTCAAATTGACTGGCATGTTTTATTAATTTCTTTCGCCACCCTGAAGTCCACATGCAAATGAGATAATTAAGGAGATTACCCTTAAACACGCCAGTTTTGAGACCCTCTTTCTGCAGACGTGATTGCATTTTGTCGATAAGCTCTTCATAAGGTTCAGTCTTAAGCAGTCTGCGAAAGAACTCTATGTAAGGTTTATCGTTTCGTATGGCTAAACTGGCTGCAGGGCAGAACCGGCAAAGGACGATAGGCAGCTCAATAACTTGGTGAGTATAGTAAGGCTGCAAACTGCTATCGATAATTGCTGAACATCCGCAATCACATTTTTCCGGTACGACATTTTGTTGCTCAGTCGGTTCCAGCAGTTCTTGTTTATGGCCTTTGTGCCCTTTTTGAGCTCCTTTTTTACGTTTGCCCTTTTTTCTCCTTTTTTTTGATTTCTTAAAAGGGCTATCAGACGATGGCGGCTTACTGGAATTTTGAGAATTTTGATTCGCCTTGTTTTCAAGCTTCTCGGTTCGTTTTTCCAGCTGTTGGACTTTGTTGACTAGCAAAGCAATAGTTTGCTCCAAATGCCTGATATATTGTCGCACAGGCTCAGGAGTTGCTTGCCAGTCTTGGTCCGAAAACGGTCTTTTGGCTTCCATACTTGGAAGCATAACATACTATAATTGAAAAATCTAGTTTTTTATTCAATTATTTCAGTACGTTGCGGCAATACTAAATCACAAATTATATCAAGAGGTTATGGAACCATTCGTGACCTGTGAATGAATACGTCAGATTAATGGTCTGTCCACCGACAGGGTTGACGATAATATTAAGATGATTAGTATATTTTCAATTATTGCATGTGCGAAGTAGAATCTCAGGCCTCGAAAATAAATCATTTATTCTCAATAGATTATAGAAATTTTGATACATCTTGTTTAACTGGGATGAGACCGTTATGTTGAAAAGAACCACCTATCGCATACTTTTGAGTTTTTGCTTTTACATACTGTTTGTTGTGTGGACACCTCTATATGCCGAGGAAAAAACCAAGCAGGAACCACCACCGGAACCAGTCACGATTTCTGATCCATCGATACCCGTCGATGAACTGGAATTGTTGGTCAAACCGTTGACTGCCGAAGAGTTGTTTGTCGAAGCCGATGCCTGGCTTGGACTACTGAAAGCCAAGGTAGCTGAGATAAGTCAGGCGGAAATCGAAGTCAAGCGAAAAGACAAGGCGATCAAACAGACCGAAGTCAAAGAATCAATCGATGAGGCTAAAAAAGCCCTCACCGAGGTCGAGAAAACAGAAGCGAAAGCGCAGGCAGAGGGGACGCAGGAAGCTGCCGAAGACGTCACGGAGGCGGCCAAAGCTGCCAGTGAGGCAGTTGAGACCGTAACCGAAACAGCCGAGAAGGCTGCCGATGATGCAACTGAGACAAAATCAGAGGAAAAGGAGCAGATGCTGGATATCGCCACTGAATTGCGGGAAGAACGGATCGCGTTGACCGATCGACTTTACGTAATTTTAGATGAATTAAATGAAAAACTTGGCAAGACTGCCGAGGGTAAGGATAATGAGAAAGTTGTACCTTACCGGCTTTATGGCCAGTCGGTGAGCGGTATCAAGGTGGATATCTCGGATACAGAAGCGGCCTACGCCAGTATTGTGGGATGGCTCAAATCTGAGGAAGGCGGGATCCGGTGGGTCCAAAATATCGGCATTTTCGTTGCCACCGTTGTTGGGTTCTGGATAGTGGGTTTTCTTTTAAGCAAACTTATCGATCGGGCGCTTAGACTCGCCAAGCTCACATCTGTTCTGTTGCGGAATTTTCTGGAGAGAGCTGTACGCTATGCCTTCACAATAATCGGTATCATTGTCGGTCTCTCCGCCATGGAAATCAACATTGGTCCCCTGCTCGCCGTGGTTGGCGCAACCGGCTTTGCGATCGCTTTTGCTTTGCAGAGCACGCTGAGCAATTTTGCCAGCGGCCTGATGATCATGCTTTACAAACCGTTCGATGTCGGGGATGTCGTCGAGGTCAATGGACTTGTCGGCATTGTGAAATCCATGAGTCTGGTCAATACGACGATTACGAAATTTGACAATCAGGTGATGATCGTACCCAATAACTCGATTTGGGGCAACACTATTACCAATATAACCGGCAGCGATCAACGGCGCGTTGATTTGGTTTTCGGTATCAGCTATTCAGACGATATCGACCAAGCACAAAAGATTCTTGAAGATATCGTGAGCGAACATCCGCTGGTGCTGGGCGAACCCGAGCCGACGATCAAAATCGATGAGCTGGGGGACTCTTCGGTAAACTTCATCTGTCGCCCCTGGGTCAAAACCGACGATTTTGGACCAGTTCGTTGGGATATCATTCGAACCGTCAAAGAGCGCTTTGACCAGGCCGGTATTTCGATCCCGTTTCCACAGCGGGATATTCATGTCTATCATGCAACGGCAACTTCCGAATCGGTCCCTGCAGATGAAAAGAAAGAGAAATCGCAGGCACTCCAAGCGCTTGATGGAAATGTTAAGGCTGTTTAAGACCCTGAGGGTATATAATCCCTCAGCGCAAACAAACCGTTAAGGGCTATATTCCAACAAAGGTACATAATGTCTCATGGAAATTTCGATAACATTTACATTCTCAACAGTTTAGCTCGATTTCGGTCCCCACAATTATTATCAGCTTCTCAGCCAAAATTTTGGGAGGCTAAAAATCCTGTAAGATTTAGATAATAAACTGTTTTCCCAAAAAGTTGCGGGACTTTTGGTACCTTTGTCGGGACGGAACCAATATTGAAGATATGCTTTAAATTTAGGCCAAAATTGACAGGTGACCAACGGATGATTTCTTGCCAAAATCTGAAATTCACAATAATTTCAGATAGAAAAGCGATATCATCACTCTTGCATCAATCTTTATCCGGTTTGGAGTTCATATTCAACTATTTTTCTTCAAAATTATGTAAACATTCGAACAGG
>JASFFJ010000428.1:0-6914 GCA_050124355.1 Desulfobacterales bacterium
CCAGGGCATAGTTGAAAAAAATTCGTCAGGCTGTTTACAAGACCACTCAATAGGTTATCTGAAATCACGTGGGTTGCGGGGTATAGTGAAAAGCTTTTTGCTGCTTTTGAAAATGCCGCCAAAAATCCTCGAACCGCTTCAAGCACCTCATTAGAGGGATTGTCCTGGGTGGTTTCCGTACTCGAAAAGTGGCTGGTTTTAACGGCGGGTGATTGCACTTTCTGATTGGCCACGATAATTTTCTCATCTAATTGTGGTAACACCACAATAGTCTAAACAAGATTTTTTATGATTTTATTTAATGTTAAATATACCATAAGCTACGGAAAATTGTCAAAAAAATCCGGAAACCGTGACTTGCGCGAATGAAATTCTCCTCTAACCGCTCCTATAAATATGCCGCAGTTCTATTTCGCTTCAGGCGTATCGGACGGGTGTCGTGTTTCAACACAGTGCCGATATAAATTTGACCGGTCAAATCAACCAAGCGATATTTTGTTTTATGTGATGATAACTTTTCGCAAAAGAAATCCTTGACAAATAAATTCATTCTGTTTATCAACAACAAAATTTTAGTCAGGTGAAGTCGTGGTGCCCTTCAGGGCCCAACAGGGAAACCGGTGAAATTCCGGTGCGGACCCGCCGCTGTGTTCGGGAACGAAATCCGCAACTGCCACTGGTCTGCCACCAATCAGATTGGGAAGGCGCGGATAGTAGATTGATCCGAGAGTCAGAAGACCTGCCACTTCGTTCATGTTTGTGGAGACGGTAAATCCTCAGGCGGTTATGCTTGGGGATTTTTTTTAGGCGAATCTGCAAGGTCCTTGAAGAAATCAACATCCAAACTTAAGTCATCAATCGAAATTCTTCAATCAGTCGATATGACTTTTTTAACAATAACACCAAAATTTTTGCTGGTATCTTACCTATCGGTTCTGGAGGAGCCTCAATATGAATCTGCAAGACATCGTTAAAAATATCGAACCCTTGGATCAGAAATGGATTACAAAAGCTGAGGAAAGGACAGCAAAGTTGGTCATGCCGACCCGAGCCCTGGGAAGGCTACATGATATTTCCGAGCGGCTATGCGCAATCCAAAAAACCATGCAGCCTTCCTTAAATCATAAAGCAATTTTGGTGATGGCCGGTGATCACGGCGTCGTAGATGAAGGTGTCAGTGCATATCCCCAGGAAGTGACCGGTGCCATGGTACAAACATTTCTCGTCGGCGGTGCCGGCATCAACGCCATCGCAAGACACATTGAGGCGGATGTATTTGTTGTCGATATGGGCATTAAGGCCGAATTAAATGGTGTTGGCGGCGATCAATTAATAGTTCATAAAATTGCCCCCGGTACAGCCAATTTCACCAGGGGACCGGCCATGATGCGACAGGATGCCGAACAATCCATTTTATATGGATTCCAGGAAGCATCCAGGCTCTATCAGGATGGCGTTGAAATTTTAGGTACCGGAGACATGGGTATCGGCAATACCACGCCTTCGGCCGCGATCGGGACCGTCATATGCGGTGATGATCCGGGGGATATGGTTGGTCGCGGAACCGGCGTCGACAATGAAGGTCTTGCCCGTAAACAGGATGCGGTTATCCGCGGCATTGCGGTAAATGATCCGGACCCCGCAGACGGCCTGGATGTTCTCGCCAAGGTTGGCGGGTTCGAAATCGGGGCAATTGCCGGCTGTGTGCTGTCTGCTGGGTATCATCGTCGTCCGGTTGTCATCGACGGCTTCATTTCAACCGCCGGTGCACTCATTGCCAAGGTTCTGTGTCCTTTCGTGACGGATTATCTGTTTGCCGGTCACCGTTCTGAAGAGATTGGCCATCAAACTATGCTGGACTTTCTCAATTTAATTCCGATCCTGGATCTTGGGATGAGATTGGGGGAGGGTACCGGAGGCGCTTTGGCCATGAGTATCATGCAGGGAGCAGTCAGTGTCTTTAAAGAAGTCATGACCTTTGAAGAAGCCGGCGTCGGCGGGAAAGATTGATAAATGAATATTGACAAATTCTGGATCTTGCTTCGCTCCGTCGTTTGATAGTTATAAAATCGGTAGGATTCCTTAATTCGACAATCGTCAATCGACATTCGTCATTCTGATGGTCATTCCCAATGATTACCGTTTTTACGTTTCAATTCGATTGTGTCGTTTCGGGCAGTGTCCCCGGGATCGCTCTTGTGCCCCAAATGGCTGTAGAGCCATGTTGCATGTTTATCAACAAAGGAGTTTAGCAACCAACTGATGACGCTAATCATCAATGAGCCCAAAATGGCCGACCCAAACCCATGAACATCAAAACCGGAAATCACACCGGATGCCATCTTAAGCATCAGAGCATTGATGACAAAAGTAAATAAACCCAGGGTCAAGACATTGATTGGAAGCGTGATGAGAAGTGCGATGGGTCTAAAAAGCGCATTTAAAATACCAAGCATGGCGGCAGCGAGAAATGCTGAAAGGAATCCTTCGACGTGGATGCCGCTAAGCAAATAGGCTGTCAGAAGAATGGCGCCGGTGGCGGTTAGCCACCTGATAAGAATACCGCTCATTGATTTGAGACTACCGGCCGTTTATTTTTTCTCTTAACAAATGGGAGCATCGGAATGTGACCACTTGACGTTTTGCGAGCATCATGTCGTCGCCTGTGGCTGGATTTCTTCCTCTTCGCTCGTTCTTGTTCTTTATGCAAAATTTACCAAAGCCGCTGATCAGAACGTCCTCGCCTCTTTCCAAAGTGTTTTTGATTTGTTCCAGCAGAATCTCTATTAGCTCGGCGGATCGGTTTTTTGGAAATCCGAGATCATTGTGAATGGCATCTACAATATTGGCTTTTGTCAGTGTCATTGATCATTTGCTCCTGTGGGTAAATAAGGATTCCGGTTGGATAATCAATCATCGCAACGGCGCTAAGCTAATTAAATCTTGTGCTTTTGTCAAGCGCATAAAAGCATTTGAAAACATATTCGCTGCCGTTTGTCAAAATATTTTGTTGCCTTTGAAAAAAACAGGCCGCATTATGGAACGGAAGCTTTATAAATCAAAGCGTTCCCGCTAATCGAGTAGCCGACCACTGCCGCCGGGATAATGACGGAATCCCCTTTTTTAATGTTAAATAATTCTTGGGTGCCCTTATCTTTTAAGCAAGCCGTGCCTTCAGTACACAGCAAAATTTCAACACTCCTTGATTCTGATGATTGATAAGGGTTCCCGGCTGATGCACAAACCACGGAAAGAACGAATTCATCTGCATCGCTGGCATACACACGTTCGTTATTATTCTTTTCTACTGCCTTCAGAACATTGACAGGACGGGGGTTAAAGTTCACTACTTTCAGAAGTTCAGGCACGTCGATATGTTTCGACGTAAGCCCTCCCCGTAAGACATTGTCCGAATTGGCCATCAATTCCATCCCTACGCCCTCCAAATAGGCGTGAAGTTCCCCTGCCGGAAGAAATAAAGCGTCACCGGGTTTCAATTCAATAAGGTTTAGCAGCAGGGGGCTAAAAATTCCAATGTCTGAGGGGTATTCATTGGAAAGTCTTGTCATCCAGTAAGACACCATATGGTCATCCGGCATTTGACGGGCTTTTCGGACAGCCTCATCGATTACTTGTTTTTGCCGTTGGGAATCCATGGTCATTAAAACAGTGAAGAATCTCTTTAAACCTTCGGAATCAGGATTTTTTTTAAGCAAATTTTGTTCTGCGGCCAGCCCGACAGGACAATATTTATTGATCTTCGCAAGGATTTCCGGAATATCACGAAATCCATGCATAGCCCAAAACGGGGATAAAGCACATATGCATTCCGGTTTATGATTTTTATCTCTGTAATTTCGATCGGGTGCATCCATGGCAACTCCCCGAGCGAATTCTTTTTCAAACCCCACCTTAGCCTGATTCAGGCTTGGGTGGGCCTGAATGGACAAGGGCTTTGCTGCTGCCAGGACCTTGAACAGATACGGCAGTTTGCTATTAAATGACAATGCCACATTCCTTCCCAGGATCTCTTGCGGGTATTCAGCAATTAAATCTGCCAAGGACAGCCATCGACGATCATATTTTATCAACGACGGCGCCTTGGGATGGGCGCCCATCCAGAGTTCAGCTTTGGGTTCAAGGGTGGGATTCTCCTCTCCGAGAAGCTCAGGAATTGCGGTTGGAGATCCCCAGGCATAATTCTGGATGGTATTTTTGAGTGGTTTGATACTTCGCATCTTTTTCACCATTATGCATTAGAAAACAATTGTTTAGAAAAATTAATGTTTTCCACCAGATGGACGATATTAAAAATTGAAACCTAAATCGAACTGCTCAACTCATTAATTCAAAATAAATTAATTTGGCGACAGCAAGCTATTGGTATCACAATGGCAAATTAGTTAACCTAAATCATAAAATCAACCCTCTTTTAAAGTCATTTAAGTATTATGATCATTGTCGAATCGGCAAGTATTACCGATAAGGGCAAAAAACGCAAAACCAATGAAGATGCCCTGATTCTTGAAGATGCCCTGGGACTTTATGTCGTCGCCGATGGGATGGGTGGCCATCGGGCGGGTGACCTCGCCAGTCGACTGGTTGTCACAACGATCGGAGACTTCATCAAAAAAGCTAAGGCCAATGAGGATAGTGATCATACCGCAGACGTCGATGATACCCTCTCCTGCGAGGCCAATCTTCTTCTGGGCAGTATTCGTAGATCCAACCAGGTCGTGCATGAAGCATCTCTGGCCAACAGTTCTTACCGCGGCATGGGTTCAACGGTGTCTGCCGTATACTTTACCGAAAGCACTTTAATAGCGGCGAACGTCGGAGACAGTCCCATCTATCTGGTTCGCGATGGTAAAATAAAGCTATTGTCGGTACCCCATACTTTTCTGGAAGAACAAAAAGCACTTAATCCGGAAAAGGCCACAAAACTAGGGGTGGAATTCAGACACGTCTTAACCCGCGCGGTTGGAACAGAGAAATCATTAAAAACAGACATTTATGAAATTCAATGTTTCAGGGACGATATAGTAGTGATCAGCTCCGATGGGTTAAACGATAAAGTGCCGCCGCAGGAAATCCTGGAGCTAACCTGCAACAATAGGCCGGATGCGGCCTGTCATAAACTGGTGAAGTTGGCCAATGATCGCGGTGGCGACGATAACATTACCGTGATTGTACTTAAAGTCAAACTGGTTAAGAATTCACGACACAAGATCAATCGATTTTTAGCCCTGATTAAACAAAATTCTTTTAATATTCTGAAAAAATTAAAATATAGAAGAACAACAAAATGCCAAATTTAACCTTAACGTTCAAAGATATTCCACTTGGAGATTATCCACTCCAAAGGGGACATTCATTAACAATCGGTCGGCGCAAAAACAATGACGTAATCATCGAAAATCTGGCTGTTTCGAGCCACCATGCCAAGATAGATTCGGTTGCAGACGGTTTTGTGCTGGTTGATCTGAAAAGCAAGAATGGATCATTCGTCAACGAACAGCTGATAACTTCACACTGGCTTAAAAATGGAGATATTATCAGTATTGGAAAACATTCTCTGGTTTTTTCCTATTCCGAGGATGAAGTGATACCCGGTGAGGATTCCGATGAAATGGATCAAACCATGGTAATCGATACAAGCCAGCATCGCAATATGATGAAAAAAAGCAATTCGCATGCCCCAAAGTCCCTTCCCAAAGTAAATATGAATGATATCGCCGGAGTTTTAACCTATTTAGCCGGTGGTAATGGCAATATTAAGCTCAAAGGTAAGATTACCAAACTCGGTAAACATCCCACATCTGACATTGTCGTGAAAGGGCTATTTGTTGGAAGAACGTCGGCCACCATCAGCAGAAGACCCGATGGTTTTTACTTAAGCTATGTTAGTGGTCTGTCAAAGCCCAAAGTTAACGAAAAAAGGGTGAAACAATCAACCATCCTCAATGATTTTGATATCATCGATATCGGCTCGACCAAAATACAATTTTTTATACAAAAACCTCATCAAAAAAGGAAAAAAATGATATAGCAGAATGCATGAAAATAGCATTTATGCATTATCATCTCAAGACCGGCGGCGTCACCACGGTTATAAAGCAACAGCTTTATGCCATCGGAGAAAAATCGCAGAGACTTGTGCTTACCGGACTCCCTCCAGAGACGTCATTTCCTGCCGATTTCGTTCACATACCCGAGCTTGGATACAGCAGTCAGTATAAAAAACCGATTGATCCGGATGATGTGGCCGAATCGATTATCAATGCCATCTGTAACAAATTTAACGGGCTGTGCGATGTCCTTCACGTGCATAACCCTACCCTGGCAAAAAATAAATATTTTTTGGAAATTTTAAAATCTTTGCAGAAAAAAGGTCTCAATCTTTTTTTGCAGATCCATGATTTTGCTGAGGACGGAAGACCGTATGCCTATTTTAGGGACGAGTATCCGTCGGACTGTCATTACGGTGTCATCAATCAACGCGATTATGATATCTTGCTTGCCGCAGGACTAAAAAAAGAGGGATTGCACCGCCTGGTGAACACCGTCAATCCGAACCCGATCAAACCACAACTTAAATTCAAGAAACCACTGGTCCTATACCCCATCAGAGCAATCCGACGCAAAAATATCGGCGAGGCAATTTTATTGTCTCTGTTCTTCATCCGCGGTCAGATCTTAGTTATTACATTACCGCCGAACAGTCCGTCAGACATAAAGAGTTACGAGGGGTGGAAGGCTTTTGTGAAAGACCATAAATTAAACCTGGATGTTGATAAGGGTCTCCATTGTGACTTTGAGACCCTGGTTTTATCTGCTGATTTTTTGATCACATCCAGTATAACCGAAGGGTTTGGCTTCTCCTTTCTTGAGCCCTGGCTTTTCGAAAAATTGCT
>JASFFJ010000429.1:0-6909 GCA_050124355.1 Desulfobacterales bacterium
TCTTGGTCAATATGAATTCGTAGGCAAGGATTTGAAACAACTTTTTAGAAAATGATAACAAAAATACAGAAGACAGATCATATCCAGACATCAATCCTGGCAGCGAGACTGCTGGATATAGTGTCAAATTGTTGGAAATGCCTTGTACCAAAAAGGCTTTCCAGCAAAATCAATATGTTTTTAAATTCAAATTAATAGGTTTTGAGGGAAAATTTTAGTTACCGACCTGAATCCTGATCGAACAGGATTTTATATTTAGTGATCATTCAATTGTCACATGTGGCCTTTAAAGGCCACCCCCACCAAAATAGTTACCTCCCCAAACCTGAGCCCGTGAAGGGGCAAAGGGAGCGTAACATGAAAACTAATCTAAAAAATTTCAGCAGCACCAGTGTTAATAGTAATAATAAGGGTAAAGAGACCCGTGGAGTCCCAAAATTTGTGTTGCAATCAGGGAGCCCATACGATAATCCCAAAGGAAGATTGAATTCAGAAGGGGGATTATGCATGAAAGGGTCGATTTTCCCACAAAAAGACAGGGGCAGATGGGCTGTCAATTGGTATTGCTCACTCAACAAGCGCTCTTTCGTTATAACCAGATATAGAAACCATTTCATGCCGATATCCTGCTATAAACTTTCTCCAAATAACACCGTTATTTTTGACGATAAAGGTTACCCTATTCCTGACAAAGAAAAATGCCAAGGGCACAAAACCGCTCTAAAATTATTAAACAGTATGCAAGGCAGATGGGAACAGCATTCACAAGGGATATGTCAATTCAGAATAGAGGAATTTACAGGTAAGGGTTGGACTGACATATTGGAATTTTTTGAACAATGGATGAAAGATCATATTGAGAAAAAGAGGAAACCTGCAACTATCAATGGATATTGGTCTTACTACAAAAATTGGATAATGCCCTTTTTTGAACAAAATCCTGTAATGCTCCATGAGATTAGGGCAAGCACATTGAATAAATTATTGAACTATATCAGAGATGGTTTGGATGAGAAAAATCCTAATGGCAATACAGGAAAAACAGCTCAAAATATCATGTATACGTTGCACTCCATGATGGATTATGCTTTACGCGATGAAAGAATCACCGTTATTCCCCCATTTCCAAAGGAGGAAGATTACAATATTATTGAACCTATCCCTCAATGGCTAAATACAAGAGAATTTTGGGAAGTCCTCAATAAGATTCCATATGAGCATAGACCTATCTTTCTGTGGATGTATTACCATCTGATGCGTGAAGCTGAAGCTTGTGCTATACAATGGGAAGATTGGGATGAAATCAATCAAGTGTTTTGGGTTTGCAGGTCAATTTCAGCAAGAAAGGTCGTACAGAGCACAAAAACAGGGGAAATCTACCCTACCCCATGTCATCGGGATTTTTATCCTTACATGCTTGAACTTAAAAAGTCCAATGGAAGACTTAAAAGCAAATATATATTTACCAACAGCAGAGCACGGAGATCAAGCAAAAGGTACACTAACGAATCAATCAATAATATTTGGAAAAAGGCATGTAAGCAGGTAGGTATATCAATAAGACCCTATGCAGGAACAAGACACAGCAGAGCAAGCCAAATGCACAATGAATTGGGTATGTCACTTCCTGATATTCAGGATGCAGGAAGTTGGAAACGACTTGAATCAGTAAAAAGATATGCAAAGACAGAATTAAGCAGAAAAAAGGAACTTTTGGAAAGGAATTTGGGTCAAAAAGGTGATCGCTACTACAAAACTACTACAGAGCGCAAATAGATTGAAATATAACTAATAATTTCAGTACTTTGCAAGGATAGGCATCTTTTCGATTCCCATGCACTTCCGCCAATCGCTCTATTGTCGTTCCCGGAACATCCGTCGTATCTGCTTCGATCCATTGTGGATTTTTTACAAAGAATGCCGTATTGATTTGCAATAGAATCGTAAGTTCTTAAATCTATACCATATTTTACCATTGAAAACAACGTCAAGCGCAGCCCTACAGCAATTCTAACCATTTTTTTCCATGACGATTTTATTGATAATTCTATCGCTAAACGAAATATGTTTGGAAGACTCTTTGATTATTTGAAATTGGATCTATGCAATGGATGCTATAGATCAAGCACAAAAGGTTTTTGCCATTGAGAAAGACACTACCGCTTCAAAGGGAACTGAACCGTTTAAAAAACGAAAAGGCAGCCCTACAAGTTCAGAGCAAGCTGCTTGAGAAATTTGTATCCTTGGCCCGGGCGACTGGCAAAGAAAAGGTGCTGTCGGCCATCCTGCAAAAAACCCTCGAAATTTCCACCGAGCTTGCCACTGCGGAAAAAGGTAGCCTGTTTTTGCTCAACTCCAAAGGGGCGGTTACCGACAGCATTTTAACCCGCAAAGATGCCACGCCTGAACAAAGCGCCAAAATCATCGGGACGGTATTCAACAAAGGGCTTGTCGGTTGGGTACGTCAACATCGAAAAGTGGGATTAATTCTCAATACAAAAGAAGATGCTCGCTGGCTGGATCTCCCCAATCAACCCTACAGGGCTGGTTCGGCATTGGCCGTTCCGATCCTTCGGGGGGATAAGCTGCTGGGGATTCTGACACTGCTACATGTTCAGCCGGGACATTTCACCCCTGAAACTGCCGATCTGATGCTATTGACCGCCCGGCAAATTGGCAGTGCTCTTGAAAACACCAGGCTCTATTCACGATTGGCAGAATCCTACCGGCTTTTAAAACTGGCAAAACTGAAGATTGAAGATTATTCAAAAGCCCTTGATGCAGAGATGGAAAAAGGCAAGAAAATACAACGAGATTTTCTGCCCGATCAGATACCCCGTATCGACGGCTGGGACATCGCAGTTTGTTTCATGCCAGCCAGACAGGTTTCCGGTGATTTTTATGATGTGTTTTCGCTTCCGGGAAATCTTATCGGACTGGTAATTGCAGATGTATGCGACAAAGGGGTTGGATCGGCACTTTTCATGGCACTGTTTCGTAGCTTAATCCGGGTATTTTCGGGTCAAATCAGTTTACAGGGCGTGTCGGTGTCCGGTACCTGCAAAAGCGATTCTGATTCATTCTGCGATTATCATCATGTCGCTTTGCGCGCGGTTTCACTCACCAACGACTATATTGCCGTCGAACATGGTGAAGAGGGAATGTTTGCAACGCTCTTTTTTGGGGTATTGGATCCCATAAGCGGAATTATGGGTTATGTCAATGGCGGGCATGAGCCAGTTGTTATCGTCAACAGTAGCGGTGTGAAAGAAAGCCTTGAGGTGAGCGGACCCGCGGTGGGTATGATGCCGGAATCGAAATATGCGGCCAAATCGGTCCAAATCGAACCCGGAGACATCATAATCGGATATACGGACGGTGTGACGGAAGCACTTTCTCCGAATAAAGAGTTTTATTCAAGGGCGAGGTTAATTTCAATTTTAGAATCTCCAGCCCATACGGCATCAAAACTAATCGAACAAATAAAAATCGATATAATAAAATACATAGATGATGCACCGCAGTCCGATGATATTACAATGTTTGCGGTACATCGGAAACAGTGATGGATTCCTATGGCCTATTCATTTCATAAAGGTATTCTTCCATGAACCATTCCAAATATCCCCACTTGCTGGCACCGCTGGATCTGGGATTTACCCAGCTAAAAAACAGGGTCCTCATGGGTTCCATGCACACCGGACTGGAGGAACTCCCGGATGGATTTGAACGCATGGCGCACTATTACGCTGAAAGAGCCAGGGGCGGGGTGGGACTTTTGGTCACCGGCGGCATCTCCCCCAATGAAGCCGGTTGTATTGCGCCCGGGGCAGCCAAACTGACCTCCACAGAAGAAATGGCCAAACACCAAATCGTAACGGATGCCGTTCACCGGGAAGGCGGTAAAATTGCCATGCAAATTCTGCATGCCGGGCGGTATGCCTTTCACGAGAATCTGGTGAGTGCATCCGCTTTTAAAGCCCCGATAAATGTTTTTAAGCCCAGGGCCTTGAGCGAAAAAGAGATTGAAGGGCATATCTCAGATTATGTAGACTGCGCTTGTTTGGCGCAACAGGCTGGATACGACGGCATCGAAATCATGGGATCTGAAGGTTACCTGATCAATCAATTCATCGCTTCTAAAACCAATCATCGAACCGATGCCTGGGGCGGTAGTTATGAGAATCGAATTCGCTTTCCCGTGGAAATTGTCCGTCAGACCAGAGATAAGATTGGTTCCGATTTTATCATTATCTACCGGCTTTCCATGCTTGATCTTGTAAAAAATGGTAGTTCTTGGGAGGAGGTCGTCCGCCTGGCTGAAAAAATTGAGCAGGCCGGTGCCACCATCATCAATACCGGTATCGGTTGGCACGAAGCCCGGGTGCCCACCATTGCAACCAGGGTACCTCGGGCTGCCTTTAGCTGGGTAACCGCCAGATTAAAAGGAAAAGTCTCCGTTCCTCTGGTAACCAGCAATCGCATCAACACGCCTGAAGTCGGAGAGGAGGTGCTGGCCAGGGGCGATGCGGATATAATTTCCATGGCTCGCCCGTTTTTGGCCGATCAGGACTTCGTGAAAAAGGCGGCGGCGAACCGCGCCGATGAAATCAATACCTGCATTGGGTGCAATCAGGCATGTTTAGACCACATCTTTCTTGGTAAAATATCATCCTGTCTTGTCAATCCACGGGCCTGCCATGAAACCGAGATCCAATATTTGCCGGTGCAGCATAAAAAGAAAATTGCCGTTATCGGCTCCGGTCCTGCCGGCCTGTCATTTTCAATCGTCGCCGCCGGGCGGGGTCATGAGGTCTCGCTGTTCGAGCAAAACGATACGATTGGAGGGCAGCTGAACCTGGCCAAACAAATCCCGGGCAAAGAGGAATTTAACGAAACGCTTCGTTATTATAAAAAGCAGTTGGAATTATGTGAAGTTCGCATTCATTTAAATCTGAAGGCTACCACCGCACAGCTCTTGCAGGACAAGTTTGACGAAATCGTCCTGGCGACCGGTGTTACACCCCGTATTCCGAACATCGACGGGATCGACCATCCCACTGTCTTAAATTATGTGGACGTTTTGTCGCACAGAAAAAAGGTCGGTCATCGGGTTGCCATTGTCGGTGCCGGCGGAATCGGTTTTGATGTCGCCCAATTCATTACTCACCCGGATGGTTACTCAAGTCTTGATATAGACACGTTTCTGGAAGAATGGGGAGTTGACAGATCTTACAGGATGCCGGGTGGACTCATGCAAAAACGTCCCCAATTACTCGCTTCCGGTCACCGGGTTTATCTGTTGCAGAGAAAAACCGGCAAAATTGGGGAATCCCTTGGGAAAACCACCGGGTGGATTCATCGTCTGACACTCAAGCAGAGAAATGTAACCATGATTAAGGCTGTAACTTACAGCAAAATCGACGATGAAGGCTTACATATTAAACTCAAAGGTCAACCACAGATTCTAGCAGTGGATACGATCGTCATCTGCGCCGGGCAGGAATCCAAGAGGGATCTTAAAAAGGGGTTGGAGCGCGCAGGCAAGCCGGTTCATTTGATTGGCGGTGCAGAGCTTGCCGTAGAATTGGATGCCAAGCGGGCGATTGATCATGGTGCCAGATTGGCAGCAGCTGTTTAGCCACTTATCGAGTTTTATCTGACAAGATATTTTAAGGAACACATGGTGTCAGGTTTCGGTGTTCAGGTATCAGCAATTGAAAATTGGAAATTATTTGGAATTTGACACTTGCCATTTGTTATTTCCGATTTTCAGGGTCAGGTTTTTGATTAATCTTTCAATGAAATCAGCTTCATTGATGGTAGAATGCATGCCACAGCGACAGCCTATCGATCTTTCCAAATCGGTGTCTTTTTGTTCAAAAAAGCATCAATACCATGTTGAGCATCCTTTGCGCTTAGGTTCATGGCAATCGTGTGTTTGGCGTAGCGCATGGCATTGTTGTCAGGCTGGTCCACCTGGGCATAGAAACCCTGTTTTCCAACCGCCAGCACGAAACGGCTGGCATCGGCAATTTGAAGGGCCAGTGCCTCGGTTTCCACGGCCAAATCTTTGAAGGGTACGACCCTGCTGATTTAGCAAGATTAAATCTCAAGTAACTGTCATCCGGATCGTCCGTCATCACAGGGTTCACCCAGATCATCGAACCGTGAGTGTTCGGCCGTGCTGCTTGTCTGGCATGCGTCCAGACCTTCAGCCTGCATAGGCTTGCCGCAACAAGCCGGGATGTTCGGATCGTCTGCATCTATTTCCGTTTTGTTGCCGCATATAGCACATTCAAAAGCTAGTATTTCTGTCATGAGCACCTCCCTTATATCTGGCTGACACAAATTTACGAGATAAAATAAGGGATTTGAGTCAGTGTGTCAAGCATCTTCGACGAGACCCGGATCTCTTATTCTTGGCGCGACCATATACATTGGTGTTGCATCAGATTTTACGACATGTCAGTAGTTCTGAATTTATCACAAACATTTATTGGGACTTGGAAAGTGAAAAAAGGCTGAAGATTTTAAGATTGATGCGGTCGGGAAACTGGCAGGTAAGCTAACATCGTGATCAGAAATATGAAATTGAGTCTCTGGCTTTTTCCGGTACAACCAATTCGCCGGGGGTCAACTCATCGGTCTCCGGGACCATAAGCTTGGAGATGGTAATTGCGGCCGGAACGCTAATAATGGAAGCCGTCAGGATATGCCCCATAATATCGGGAATCGTTGTTCTCAGGATACTGGCATATAGTACCATGACGGTGCCTGCAATGGTTGCCATCCCGCTGGTCATGAGGGTAAAAATTTCACTGCGTGTCATCCTTTGCAGGTAGGGTCGAATAAAAAGCGGCGACTCCACCATCCCAACAAATATGTTGACCGACACCCCTACCCCCT
>JASFFJ010000430.1:0-6902 GCA_050124355.1 Desulfobacterales bacterium
GTCCAAATTCTTCATTGTTGCGCACATCCAGCAATGTAAAATCGTGTCCTGGCTGGGTAACCCAGTCAAATAACTCCTCGGCCGTGTAAGACTGTACTTCCATGAATTACCTCCTTTACTTGCTTTCGTATAAATTGAATTTCATTTTAATATGAATAGGTACAGGGGCAAGTGAAAAAAAATCCATCAGCATTCTCTTCATCCCGGCAATGAATACAGCCCCCGAACTATCGTATTCTTGAATAGTTGAGCCTGAAAAGTTGACTTCGTTACGCAATTTTTAATAAAATTTAATATATCAGTATAAAAGGCACTTGTAAATGCGCTGGCATGAGGATTTGTTTTACAGAAAGCTGATTCAGCTAAGAAATCGCATTCCCAGGCAGAGTTTTGTCACACAAAGCGCTCCCGTCGTGTTCACATCGGCAGGTAACCACCTGCAGGCGGACGCGATTGTATTATTGCCGATATTTTAAGCTTGTGGTCATTTCAGCTATCCTCTTTTTAGGTCACCAAGTCAATGAGAACTTGTCAATGTTAACCTACTTTTTCGTTTTATTCCCTTGCTCCGGAGCACTTTTTTATATTATATTTGGTGTCGATAAAGGGGTATGGGATTGAATACAGCAGACTCACAGAATGAGAATTGTCAAATAATATGAAAGGGGAGAGTGCGTATGCCCAAAATCGATCGCAATAAAATCGCCTACTACGGCAAACCCATAGAATCGTTGACAAGGGATGAACTTATAAGCGCCCTTGAAGAACTGGCAGGTGCCATACATGGTTGTGCTAAGGAGAATAAGGAGTGTACAAAAATAATAAAGATTAATACCGGTATGGAGAGTCAGGGTGGTTGATTGTTTTGTACCCATTAAATAAGAAGTTCACGCAAGGTTTGTCAATCATTAGCAAAGACATTCGTTTTAATATGAAAAAATAGACTTGACGGAGCTGCGCACAGTTGATACTTTAGCTTCACTACTGCTGGGGCAGTATGCTTGCCATATGTCATACTCATTCCGCGAAAACATTATTGTCTGATGTTTCGATTTATATAGCCTGTATCAATCAATTAGTGTAATGGAGGGCCCTCTAAAAATCTGAATAGTTCGCCCAAAAGTGTTTACATCTTATGCTAGTCATATTTGCAGTAAGGTCGTCGGATCTAATCAAACTGCCACAAGATTCACGATTGTTCAGCTCAGCCTTTCTGCCCTAAAAACTCTGTTTGTTTTTCGAGTTTCAGAGACAACGCTGATTTGAGTTCTTTTTTTTGGGGACGGAAAGGCAAAATCCTGGGAAGGAGGTTAAAGAGTAAAATGAACGAGAATCTGATCGGCGTAATGGCGATAATTGCTGTTGTTGCTGTGACGCTAAATTGTAAGGCAACTCAACAGCCCAAACCGGATGTATTAGAAACGAAACCACACCAAATTCAAAATCAGACCCCAGCCACAAACCCAACGCAAACCATCCCTATTCATCTGTCCATAGGCAGTTTTGATCCTTTATCAGAGAAAAGCCCCACCATCATTTCACAAGAATTGATAATCCCAAAATATGAAGAAAACGAGAGCGGGTACTACATTCTCCAATTCAAGGGACCGGTGTTGCAGCAATGGAAGGATGAAGTAATGAAAGCCGGAGTTTCTTTTTTTGATTATATCCCCCAGTTTGCCTTTTTAATCAGGATGAGTTCGCAGAACTGCAAAACGGTCCGGGAAATGGACACTGTACGATGGGTGGGTATCTATCAGCCTGCATATCGCATTGCACCGGATCTGATCGCGACACTTCCGGAAAATGACAGTCGTCCGATTGGCATCATTATGACAGTGTTTAAAGGGGAGGATATTTCCGCCATATCAATGAAGGTAGGGCAGTTGGGAGGTGAAATAATGCAAATCTCAGACCTAAAGGAGAAATTAAAATTGAAGATGCCTCTAAACAAAATACCGTCACTTTCCCGGCTTACCGGCATTAAATATATTGAAAAAGTTCCAGAGTTCAAAATTTTCCCTAATATCAAGAAAAAAGGGGGGGGCCAATGAACATTCAAGCAAAAAAAAGAGGCTTTAGAAAACCTGTATGGGTGATTTTTTTAATGTTCTTTTTAGGGGCTCTAAATGTCATCCTGTTGTACACGACAAGTATGGCCACGATAGACAGCAATCCGAAATTGGATAGTAGCATCAAAATTCGTCTTGCTGGCGGTGATTTTGATCCGTTACTTGAGAGTCAACCTGTTGAAATGAGGGCAATGCGATCCATTCAGGCATACTCTCGGGACCAGGAGGGGTATTATATCGTTCAATTTGACGGTCCCATCGAGACCGGGGAGAAAGACCTGTTGGAACAGCTGGGAGCCCACATTTTTGATTATATTCCCGATTTTGCCTTTATTGTGAAAATGGATGAGGCGGCCCGGGAAAGCGTCGAGTCTATGAAAAACGCTCGCTGGGTAGGCATATACCAGCCTGCTTATCGGATGGAATCGACCCTTGCCGGAAAAGCGTTTAATCAGGCAGGAACCTCAAAAATCGAATCTATTGTGACTGTCTTTAAGGGTGAAGATGCCGATCTTGTTGCCCAGCAGATCATGCAATTGGGCGGAACCGTCCTTGATATTTCGGAAAATGATCACAGATCAAAAATCAAAATTCGGTCATCAGCGCATAATCTTGAGGGAATTGCAAATATCAGCGGGGTAAAATGGATTGAACCGGCTCCGAATTGGAAGTTGAGCAATGACGTGGCCGCGGGGATCATGGAGGTCACCGGTACCTGGAACACTTACAGCCTTTTTGGGACCGGGCAGGTAGTGGCTGTGGCCGATAGCGGTCTTGACAACGGAGTTACCGATCCGGCGAATCTGCACGATGATTTTGAAGACGGCAGTGGCAACACCAGGGTCTCCCGGATCTTTGATCTCGCGGACGATGGCGCAGAGGATGAAAATTCGGGCCATGGCACCCACGTGGCCGGATCGGTCCTTGGTAATGGCGCCGTATCGGGGAGTGACCCTGTCAACAGCGACTATGACAGTTCTTATGCCGGCATCGCGCCTGAAGCCACGCTCGTTTTTCAGGCGTTAGAGGACAACAATACAGGAGCACTTGCGGGTATTCCCATCGATCTGGGAGATCTTTTCAACCAGGCCTACAATGTCGATGCAAGGCTACACACCAACAGCTGGGGGGCTCCCGTTGCAGGCACCTATACATCTTTTTCGGAGGATTTGGACCGATTTGTGTGGAATCATAAAGATTTTTTAATTCTTTTTTCTGCCGGAAACCAAGGGCTGGATGCCAATGGCGACGGCGTGATCGATTTTAACTCTATTGGGAGTCCGGGAACAGCAAAAAACTGTATAACCGTGGGAGCCTCTGAAAATGAACGGCCGGGGGAATCGACACCGACCCCGGGGTATGATTTTGACTGGAGCACTTTCAATCCTGTTGAGTTTGCAGCCACCCCCATAGCTGATGATCACGTCTCCGACGACTCTGACGGGATGGCGGCTTTCAGCAGCAGGGGACCGTGTCTGGACGGCAGGTTTAAACCGGACATTGTCGCCCCCGGGACCAATGTTATCTCAACCAAATCATCCCTTACTGCCAACACCGCGCTGTGGGGAAAAGGGGGCCTAAGCGACTCGGGAGCCGATGCTCAGTATATTTTTAGCGGAGGAACCAGTATGTCCACACCCCTGGCGGCCGGTGCTGCAACCCTGGTGCGCCAGTTTTACACGGACATAGAGTCGATCACCCCCAGCGCCGCCCTCATCAAGGCGACATTGCTCAACGGGGCTGTTGACATCTCTCCAGGGCAATACGGTTCGGGGGCATCACAGGAAATTCCCGATCCCCCCAGGCCCAACAATGTCGAAGGCTGGGGAAGGATCGATCTGGAAAATTCCCTATTCCCCGAATCTCCAACAGTGCTGCGCTATCATGACGAGACAAACGGTGTAACCACCTCAAAAACGGCTCTTTACGAGTTCACCGTCGCCAACGGCAGTGTGCCTTTGACGGCCAACCTCGTCTGGAGCGACTATCCGGGGTCGTCCGCGGCAGGCGGGGGCCTGGTGAACGATCTGGATTTTTCCATCACCGACCCGGCGGGCACCATCCATTATCCCAATATGGCAACTCAACGTGGCCAGTCAGACATCATTTTCTATGACGACGGTGTCTATGACGGCATTTTCAGATGGGTTCCAGGAAACCGGGTCGGCGTTCGGTACACGCCGTCTGCCTATCCGGTCAAATTGGACAAAGCGCTCCTACGATTAGCAAGCACTTCATATCCGAACACTTTTACTTATTTTGTTTACGATGGAAGTAATGCCACAGGACCACTGAATGTTCTGGCTTCAGGGACAACCACCATCCGCGGAGCCGGGTGGCATGTAATCGATATGTCGGGCCTTTCTCTAACCATCAACAGCGGCGATTTTTTTGTGACGATAGAAATCAATACCGATCTTAGGTATTATTATGACAATACGAGTCCGGATCAGCGCAGCTGGGCTTTCGCAGGGGGAACGTGGACCAAGCGGACAACAACTGACTACATGTTTCGAGCCGTCGTAAGCACTCAAGATTACAGTACCTTTTTCGACCGGGTCAATAACGTGGTCGGCATCGATATTGCCAACCCCGTTACCGGATCCTATGCCATCAAAGTCCAGGGATATAATGTGCCGCAAGGCCCGCAGCCCTATGCGCTGGTAGCGAGCGGCGGTGATCTCTCAAGTTTTAATATAACTGTTTCACCGAATCCGCCAAAAAGCTTGTCGGCAACCACCAAATCCGAAACACAGATTGATTTAGTCTGGACAGACAATTCAGATACTGAGGCCGGCTTCAAAATAGAACGAAAAGTTACTGGAGGGGTTTACAGTGAGATCGATACGGTTGCAGCAGATTTAACAAGCTATAGCAACACCGGATGCGATGAAGCGACTAAATATACCTATCGATTACGGGCTTATAACGCTGCTGGAAATTCTACTTATTCCAATGAGGACAGCGCCACCACACTTGGCCCTGGAGGTATTGCTAATGACGAAGATGACGAGGGAAATGGCGGCGGAGGTGGCGGCGGAGGTGGCGGTTGTTTCATCACCGCTGCAGCCGGGATGCCGCAAAACTGAGCATGAACCCATCGGTATTCATGCTCCTGTTAAACTTTGGGATAACCGGCCTTGTAGGAATCAGGAGAATGCTTAAGAAATAAGCAACTGAGCATCAAAATTTAATACTTCAATCCCGATCTTGGAACTTTCAGTGCCGGTGCCAATCAGACCTAGCTACGGGCTAGCGATAGCGCGTATTCAAGATAGTAATCGCGATACAAATATTGAATTTCCCACCTATTATTCGCATCATTCCATTCGACTTTGAATTGTCGCATTTGATGCAAACCGTCATCGGAATCTGTAAAGTACAGGATAAAGTTATCTTCATCGCCGAAGTAACGGTATCCGTAAATGGTGAGAAAATGACCAATTTCTTTGTCGGGATAGGTTATTTTTATAGCGACGCCGCTGCCCTTATGAACGGCGCTGACAATGAAATCTAACAGCATATGCGACTGGGTCTCTCTCACGGAAACCATTTCAGCTTTGGCTGCGGTTTCATATTCGTCCAAATAGTAACGCAAAGCATTGTAGACATAGCCTGGTTTGTCTTCAAAATGAGCCCTGAAAATGTCGAAGGCATCATCCTCGTCGGCGGCCCAACCGGTCCATGTCAGCAGGTTCGCCGCCGCCGCCGCCCAGCACATATTGGCATCATCCACCCCGCTTTTGTCGACGTCGGCAAAGGGTATTTCAATGCGTTCCCACATCCTAAAATCCGGTGCATAATCCTGAGCCGTATAGTCCTCAACACCGGCTCCGGGGATGAGCTCATCCGCATCTTCGCCGCCGCTGCTGTTACAACCGCCAATAAGCAGCAAAATGCAAATCAAAATTGTTGAAAAATATTTCATTTTCGTCATTAGTTATCGGAAACCTCTTTATCCGCAATATTACCTGGATCAATTATTCAGCCTTACTTGATTTAAAGGACCTACCCGCTTTTCAGCTCACCACGGAGAGAATGCAATATTGATACCAAAGATAAGTCTCATGAAACAGGTACTTGGAGGTCCGACTGTTAAGAGAATGCCCTTAGATATCGACAAAAGAATGGCGTCTTTTTGTAAAATTCGTCAAAATTTCATCTAATAAGAGGTAGGTTTATCAGCTAGCTTCCTCCTACAGAACGGCTCCTACCAGCCAGGTAAGCCGCTCTTCGATCAGTCCGCCTCAGACGGAAAAATGAATTCAAGAGATTGAAACCTATATTTAAAAAATAATTCAGCCGCGGGCAAAACGGTGAGTTATGCTCAAACCGGCCTAAAATTGCATTAACGACAATAAAATTACTCTTGACAACCAATCCCCCTTTGGTTAGTCGGATAATTGTTCATTGATTAGCGCTTCATGATGTTGGGCTGGCTTGTCGTACCGTATCTTCAGCGAAGACGGAAGCTGAGGCCGACTTAGAGATCACCAGCTTCGATTCAGCCGCTTTCCAAAAGCAACTTCTATCATTTATTCGTACCGGGGTTTTTTGCTAACCCATAGGTATAATTAGGAAGTTATGGCATGGCGCGCATGAGCTAAACATTTTGTTTTACGAGCGCGCACCGAAAACCATTACCCATATGAAAGGAGAAAATGAAATGAATCGTGCCATTTGCAGCGGTAAAATTCAGATTAAAGGCATTGATTTCAAAGTATTGTCCGACGATGAGATTGCCGATATCCACTATGCCAGCCTTGAAATACTCGAAAAAACCGGTGTATATGTGGAAGATGATGATGCCATTAATCTCTTCCATTCCAT
>JASFFJ010000431.1:0-6895 GCA_050124355.1 Desulfobacterales bacterium
TAATGCGATTTTTGATCATGAAAATCGTGATATAGACCCCAAATAGGTCATCTTTATCACACTTTTTTATTAAATCACTTATAGTTAGCTTGGCCCGTCCCCAAAGTTCCCTCATTGGCAAGAGTCCCGGATATGGCAAACAAAATGGCTGCCAGAGAAAGGTAAAGATTTCCATGCCTGACAGGTTGCGGATCGATTTTGTTCATTCAGCCCTATCTTAGTCAACAAAAATCTTTCCTAAATTTGCCGTTGTCAAAGGATCATCCAGGTACATGCTTAGACCATAGCGTTGTATTGATTTCATCCCGCGCTCATCGTAAACGGGCATTTTGACATCCGGCGCATCATCGGCAGTGACCTCATCTGCGAGCTTGATCACCTTCTCAAGTTTGACAAAAGAAAAATCAACCATACCGCGTAAAAATCCGAAACAGTGGCGGAGCATATGGAAGTCGTATTTCTTAAAAAGAGCCAGGCCGGAGCGTGCATCCTCAAGCGCTCGGTCTGTGACATGTTCTTCGTTGGTCGTGCATCCGCTTTGGATCGTCGGCAGATCAAGCATCATATTCAAATGAGCCATAAGCAGGTTGAGTAAATTATGGCTCAACAACCCATAATTGGGGTTATAATCAAACCGCGGGTCGGCAATGGAGGGCAAACCACCGTGAATGCAGATATTACCGGGATTTAACAGCTGAGCGGTGCAGATCGCGAACAGGACTTCGGCGTGGGTGGTGGCCAACACCCCATTGTAGCAAAAAGGAGCGCTGATGCCGGCCATGGGCAAGGCCGCAACAAACACGGGCAGGCCTGACTTGACCACTTGAACGAAGTAATCCGACGAGTTTTCGTTTACCTCAAGTGGATGGCGGGTAAGGCAAAACGTTACCATCACTCTGCCGCGTTCTTTCTGAATTTGCTTGACTCTTTCAAGTGATCGGCCTGATGTAACAGAAAAGTACAAAGGCTTAGAGCAGTGTTCAGCAATTGTATTGATTTGTGATAGTTCGTCGGTCAACTTGAGGCCAGGTCCCATGCCGGCCACAATGGGACTGGTCTCTGCTATCCTGGCGATTCGTTCCATATGGTCCGGGACAGGCAGGGCACCCCCCCTGCCCTTGCAGTCATCATAGACGTAGGGGGCTCTGCCGCCTATGAATAAGCTGTTGCGGGGGACGAAAAAATCGTCAGGCCCGGGTACCGTCGCCAGGCACTCTTCGACCAGGTCACCCGCAATGAATAGGCGGTTTTCATATGCGATGGCCTTGCCATCGGCCTCAAATCGACGAAAAGCGTCCACAATTTCCGGCTGCACACAGCCCACGCCCATGTTTTCCAGCATCCAGAGGGCATCTTGATGCACCTGAAACAACATATCCACCGTTGCGTTCCCCAACACTTGCGTCGATGCAATTACTTGCGATTTGTTTTTGAAAATATCCATAAGTCACACGTTGCGAGTGCAAAGATAACGAATTGAAGGCGAAGATAGTAATTGTTGCGCAGTCTTGCGCATATGGGTCTTGGGATAATCCATAAAGGTCAGCCGTAATTGCCGGGGATGGTTTTTCGTGCCTGGCAGCACGTCTCAATTTTTTTTTATCCGGGAGCCGCTCCCGAAATTAAGCCGGAAGACCCTCTAATTGCGTAGCCAAACGTAAATCCTAATCATCTCCGAACCTGGAAAAATAACCATTCTTATCCAATTTCAGAGATCGAGCCGGCTTTATGATTTCCAGATCATTGCGATCCGCCAGCTCCGGAACATAAGCCTGCGAGATATCCACCTCATCCAAATAAAGTGTGTTTTTGATCCGCATGATTTTTTGCTCGGCATAGGGAGTCAGACCTACGGCCATCATGCAAACTCTAAGGGCATCGCAGTCATTTTCCATTATCAGTGGTGTTTTTCCAAGCTCAATTTGAGCGCCCACAATGGTGTTAATGGCGGTTTTTTGGTAATCCATTTTATTAAAAAGCCGTCGGGTGATCACGTCGGCGGTGCTTACACTCGAGGCATTACCGTTGGTTTTGTCGGTTAAATCCGACACCATGATTCTTTTAACAACCGGTTTTTCAGGATCCGGACCAAGATAGGAGCCGATACGTCCCACTACATTGGTATCAAAACCGTGCCCTGAAATTTCTTTGCCGATTTCCTCAATCATCAGAACGTGCGCAAATTCGAAAGGAAGCCTGGCTTTGATTTCTCTGTATTTGGCCAGAAAAGCCCTTTCTCGACCTTCTATCTCCTCTTTTTTGAAAACCCCCACATCCGCCACCTGATGGTAGGCATTTTCAATACTGCCCACACCAAACAGGATGCTGCAATTTTGCAGAACGGTGCGGGCACCGGACAAAATAACATCATGGTAGCCGTAGGAAAGTATTGCTTGGTGATATCGCTTGGCGCCTTCGGTCTTGCCCAAACCGATCACCATGAGCTTCATAAGCCCGCTTTGAATGTCCGCCTCAAAACCGGTATGTTCTTTGATGCGATTCAGAGGAACGATATGATCGGACTCGTGGGCCAGACGGTCGATATTGACCGGTATGCCCTCCTTTGTTTTTCCAACCGTCACCACTTCCAAATTGGAACGGATGGGAGCCCCGACTGTCGATTCCGCTATCCCCAGATCGTTCAAAACTTTTTCCTGACCGCTGGCGGTGGCGGCTCCGTGGCTGCCCATAGCGGGAATAATAAAGGGCTTTAGCTTTAGTTCCTTCAGTCCCGTGACAACGCTTTTTACGATCAGTGGATAGTCGGCCAGCCCCCGACTGGGACAGGCCAGCGCCACGCTTTGTCCCGGCCGGATGGGGAGCTTCGGCCCAAGAGCCCTTATTTGGGCAAGGATGGCGCCTACTAGATCCCGAAGCCTGGTGGGATCAAATCTCTGCCGCACTCTGATCATTGGAGGAAAATCTATTTTGTCTAATATGTCCATGGTGTTTCTTCTATCCTTGAATATCTGCCAGAAAGCGACGGGAATCGTTGCCGGTTCAGCAGCCATCCCCGAACTTTCTGCACCCGCAAGAGGAGGTAAGTGCCAATGACCATTTTCATTCGTTTAAAATCATCCTTCGAACCACCATCTCTCGCAGCATTTTCCCCCGTCCATTTGCCAATTGCCGGCAAGGTTTTCATATTTAATCTTATCGCTGGCGGCATGTAAATCAGAGGGGAAAACATATATGACAGCACCGCCTTCATCCCGGACGATTCGCTGCATTTCTGCATACATTTCACGCCGTTTGGCGGTATCGGTTTCCGCACGCGCTTCAACCAGAAGTTTATTGAACCGTTCATGGCTCCAAAGCGTATCATTCCATGGCGCGTTGGCAGCATAGGCGGTTGTAAACATCCAATCCTCAGTGGCACGACCCGCCCAGCGGCAACTGACCCAGGGTTTCTTTATCCACACTTCGCTCCAGTAGCCGTCTGCCGGTACTTTGAGGACTTCGATATTAATGCCGGCTTTTTTGGCGTGTTCTTTGTACAGCAGGGCAGAGTCCTCGCTGACCTCGCCGATGCCAACGGAAGTAATTAAAGAGAATGTATGCCCCTCCAAACCGGCCTTTTTCAAATGATAACGCGCCTTGTCCGGGTCATATTGCCGCTGGGGAAGATCTGATGCGAAAAAGCGTTGCGACGGACCAATGGGGTGATCATTGCCAAGTTTTCCATACCCTCTGAAAACATTTTTGAGTATTTGTTCGCGGTCAATTGCGTATTTCAGGGCCAACCTGACGTCATTGTTGTCGTAGGGTGCCCTATCGGTCAGCATGGGAAAGGTGTAATGTCTGGTGCCGGTGGAGACGATCGCCTGGATACCGGGCATCTTCTCAAACAAGCCAATTGTCTTGTAATCGCTTGCGTTTATAGCATCCACCTGCTGGCTTCGCAATGCATTTGTCCTTGCCGCCATATCGTGGATCGTAAGAATTTCGACGTCATCGAAGTGCGCCCGATCTTTTTTCCAATAGTTCTTATACCGTTTTGCGACCGTTTTAAGCCCGGGCTCGTAGCTTACCAGTGTGTACCCCCCCGTGCCGATACCTTCATTGAAATTCACTGTTCCCGCCGGCTGTATACTTAGGTGATAGTCACCGAGAATAAAAGGAAAATCGGCGGAGCCGCCTTCCAGGGTTATGATAACCTTGTGTTTGCCATCGGTCTTGACATCCTTGATGCCCTTCAAGATGCCCTTGGCAGCAGATTTTGAATCCGGCTTAAGGTGATGCATCAAGGAATCCACCACATCAGCACTGTCCAATGTTTTGCCGTTATGAAACTCAACCCCTTTGCGAATATTAAAAATCCATGTCTTCAAATCCTTTGAGGGTTCCCAACTTTCAGCCAGCTCGGGGATTGGATCACCCTTGTAGTCGACTTCAACCAAATTATTTCGGAGACACCAGTTGATGACCATGTCGCCGTCATCATTGGCCGTTGCTGGATCCAGTGAATCGGTGGTGTCTCCCTGGAGTATTCCCAATCGAAATCGGCCGCCTTTTTTCGGTGTGGTTGCTTGTGATGTGCCGTAAAACAAAGCCGGGGAGACAGCTGCGGTCAAACCCAAAGCTGCTGTGCGTTTAAGGAATTGTCGCCTTGAAATTTCGCCAGTTGTCAACTGCGCCTCCAATCTTTTTAAATGCGAGCTCATAATACCCTCCTTTTTGTTGCGGTCTTTGAGTTAAGTTCATTCGCCATCCACAAAAAATCAGTAGTGAAGATTCTGTTATAATGTCTAACGGTATAAGTTCCCTATCGTTTAAGCGGGGTGGCAGTAACCTTCTTCGAACTTCGAAAAATAACCATCCCCTTCCAGTTTAAGGCGCCGTGCCGGCTTAATGATTTCCAGATCATTGCGATCTGCCAGCTCAGGAGCATAAGCCTGGGAGACATCCACTTCATCCAAATAAAGCGTGTTTTTGATCCGCATGATTTTTTGCTCGGCATAGGGAGTCAGACCTACGGCCATCATGCAAACCGTTAGCGCGTCGCGGTCATTTGCCATGATAAGTGGTGTTTTGGCTATCTCTAACTGGGCGCCGACGACATAATTGATGGTGGTGGTGGTATGGTCGATTTTTTCATAAAGTCGTTTAGTGATGACATCCGCCGGGCCCAACCCCGTGGCATTACCATGGGTGAGATCTGTAAGATCGGAGACCATGATCCTTTTAATATCCGGTGATTCGGGATCCGGGCTAACATAAGAGCCGATACGCCCCACGACCTTGGTGTCAAAGCCGCGCCCGGAAATTTCTTTTCCGACCTCTTCGATCATTAGAACATGGGCAAAATCGAAAGGAAGAGATGCTTTGATGGATTTGTACCTGGCTAAAAATGCTTTTTCCCGATCTTCAATCTCTTCTTTTTTAAAAACACCCACATCCGCCACCTGATGATAGGCATTTTCGATTGTTCCCACACCAAACAGAATCTTGCTTTTTTCAAGAACAGTCCGTGCCCCTCCCAAAATAACGGCATGATAGCCATAGGAATTCATAGCCTGATGATATCGCTTGGCGCCTTCCGTCTTGCCCAAACCGATCGCCATGATTTTCATGAGTCCGCTTTGAATATCCGCCTCGAAACCGTTATGTTCTTTGATGCGATTCAGGGGAACGATATGATCGGCCTCGTGGGCCAGACGGTCGATATTGACCGGTATGCCCTCCTTTGTTTTTCCAACCGGCACTACTTCCAGATTCGAACGAATGGGGGCCCCCACTGTCGATTCCGTTATCCCCAGATCGTTCAGCACCTTTTCCTGACCGCTGGCTGTGGCGGCTCCGTGGCTGCCCATGGCGGGAACGATAAACGGCTTGAGCTTTAATTCCTTGAGTCCCGTGACAACGCTTTTTGCGATCAGAGAATAATCGGCCAGCCCCCGGCTTGGACAGGCCAGGGCCACGCTTTGTCCCGGCCGGATGGGCAGCTCCAAGGCAAGGGCCCTGATTTGACCAAGAATAGCGCCTTGAACATTCTCTATCCGGATGGGATTAAATTTCTGTCGCACTCTTAGCATCGGAGGAAAATCTACTTTATCCAAAATGTCCATATCGTTTCCGTAGCAATGCTAATGAGAAGTCTTTTCTGGAGGATAAGTAAAGATCCGTGTCCATAGGGCCCAGCTTTGGTCGACCCCGGAGGGGTTAAGTGGGTGAATACCATGGCCGGCGGTATTCAGGTGTCGGGTGTCAGGTGTCAGCGCACGACGTTGACTCGCTGGGCCAGAGTCGCCCATAATATGGTCTATATTTCACCAGTGTTGGCCTTAAGTCGCATCCAAATCAGTGTTCCGGATTCGGTATTTACTGACACCTGAAACCTGACACCTGACACCTGACACCATGAGCAAATTTGATCTATGGCAGAGCCGATCATCTCTGACCTTGCCCAGACATGCCTATTCCGTTGTCACCAGACCGCTGACGGACGATCGCTGGGACACGTGCCATGGAACCAGAATTTTTTCGAAAACAACCACCAGATAATATAGAAAGAGCCCTAAAAAAGCCAGCATCACGATGATGGCAAATGCTACATCCATCTTCATATCTCCCGACGCCATCTGAATGTAGTAGCCCAGCCCGGCATCCCCGCCGATCCATTCGCCGATGGTGGCACCCACGGTGGCATTGACCGCTGCCCATTTGAGCCCCACGAATATCTGTGGCAGCGCCGCCGGGAGTCGCACTTTCCAAAAGACGGTCAGGGGGTCCGCCCCGGTGGAAAGGGCGAAATCGTTGTGTTCTTTTTTCAATGATGTGAAACCCAGGATGGCATTGAGAAGAATGGGGAAGAAGCAGAGCAGAAAGACGATGATGAATTTTGGCATCAAACCAAACCCAAACCAAGTTACAAACAGCGGCGCAAGGGCGATTT
>JASFFJ010000432.1:0-6895 GCA_050124355.1 Desulfobacterales bacterium
CCGTAAAACTCGGAAAGTCCCATACATCCAAGCCCAATGGCCGAAACTGAAATCCCTGTTTGCCCAAGATTACGCGACAACATAACGTCTCCTTTACCTTTTAAGACCAAAGTAGGTGATATTTTTTTATCTTATTTTTAACATTTCAATCACTTATCTTGGCTCGACAAAAATTCTAAATTCAGCTCTTATAGAACTCGAGATCCGGGCCAGCGAAGGGGGCCACCGCGTCGATGCGCTCCTGGCGTTCGGAAAGTTTCCAGTTCCATGTTTTGCGCGCTATGGCAGCATTTTGGGAAACCTGTTGGGCGCTTTGCATTCCACTGACAAGGGTGGTAATGGGCAGTGACCACACAAAGCCGAATACATCCTCCATGGAAAGAACCGCCGGTATCGCCGGCTTGACGGAGACTTCCGTGCGACGCCACCCCTTGTTCCCTCCGAAAAAACGTCCGTAGGCCAGCGCTTTCATGGCCAGCACGCCAATGCCCGCCGCCACACACTTGGGCACCACGTGGGTCACGAAGCTCTCATAGTGAGGGTCAGCGGGGTTGACCGGCATCTGCGAGGCGGCCATCTTCACACCCCGCTTTTTGAGCTCCTCCAGCATCTTGAGGTGGGCTTTGTAGGACCCGTGGCCGGTGAAGCCGATGTGTCTGACCTTGCCCTTTTTCTGGGCCTCCAGAAAGGCGTCTAGCACACCGTTTTGGACACGCTCTTCCACATCCCTCGGGCTTTGGAGGGCATGCACCTGCCATAGGTCCACGTAGTCGGTCTTCATGCGGGAGAGGGAAGCATCGAGATCCTTCAGGGCATCCTTCCTGTTTGTTGCCAAAGTTTTGGTCATGATGAAGGAAACGTCCCTGTACTTGGAAGTGAGAAATTTTCCATAGCGCTCCTCTGCTTTTCCACTGCTGTACAGGGGGGCGTTGTCGAAGAAGCGCACCCCCTCCTCCAGGGCTTTTTCGATGATGGCCTGCGCGTCTTTTTCCGAGGCACTCCCCACATGGTCTCCGCCCACGCCCAGGTTAGTCACGACCGGACCGGAAGAACCCAGCTTGCGCAGGGGCAGGAGCTTGCCCAGCCGGTCGGAGGGGGAAGCGGTGGCCACGGCAAGCTTTTCCTCGCCAGGGAAAAGGCTGGGCACCATCAGCCCGGCAGTGCAGCCCGCCAGCATGGCCACGAACTCCCTGCGGTTGAATCCGGTGTGCTGGTTGGCGGCGTTTTCATTCTGATGTTTCATAAAATCACTCCTATTGGGACTTAAGTCCTGCTATATACAGTACAAAGAGGTCTCCTTAACAGTGAAAATTCCCCGTTGTACGGTGATTAATTAAAATTTTGCTTCCTGCTAAGTTTTACTATCGTAACCTATTCGAACCCGGCAATCGCACAGGGCGGCGATTATTCTGTTCTTAAATTTTCGATAATCTCAAGTATTTCATTTTTTAATTTTAACGGAGCATACAATTCTCCCCACCCTTTTTGAAACTGAAACAATCCATCGTAGGCAGTGTCGTGAAATGATCTCATCCGGTGCGGAATTTTTTTCTCACTTAAAACAGAGTCTATTAGTTGTGCTTCTATTGTATTTTCTATCACCGTTATTTTGATATAGTCATCCATTTTTGCATCCCATAAACCAAATATCCCATTTTTTACGAAATAGCAAAAATTTCCTCTGCATTTCGTTGAATGTGCTGATTGTCTGATGAGCCTAAATACGCATACTCTCCTTGACTCATAATAGATCTCCAGATTCAAGCAATCTTTCGATTGTTTCGCGTGCTTTTTGTTGGGTGTGCCTGTTGGTTTCAACAATGGCTTCGACGATGCGGGCTTTAGTAGGGGTGCCGGTTCTCGGCATTTTGGGACCTCCTTTCACGTAGGAGATTTCAAACTATCGGTAAGGGACTGATTTGTCAATAAAAAAATATGAACACCCTGTAATGGTCGCATGGTATCATTTTGTTGAAGAATTAGAACACTTGACAATCCGCGGATTGTCGTCGTGATTTAGGTATGGCCGACAAGGTGAGACAAAAAACAGCGTCAATCTGCGCGCTTGCTTGTGCGGCGTAGTAAACTACGCCTCCGCACAAGCGCTTGATTTCCTTGACCTTGGACAAAAATCCTCATTTCTGGATTGGAAACACCTAAAGGTGCCCGTCTTTGGCAACGGTCTTTTATGGATGGGCACTAGCTAAATCAAAGGGTAAAGGGTAGCCGGAAAAATCGTCTTAAAACAAAAATATATTAAAGTGCCATAAATTACGACAAAGTCGAATGATAAATCCCAAGCTAACCAAATCAGAAGAAATCCCTATTCAGAACCGTTTAAATCTCCGCAACCGATTCCTTAAAGGAGCATTATGGATGTTGGCTGCGGGACTTATGTTTGCCGTTTTCGATGGACTGATCAAGTTGATGAGACCGGAATTTCGCGTATGGGATATCGCCTTTACCCGCTGGGGAATTGGCATCGTGCTTCTAATTACTATATTTGGAAGACAAACCCATCTATTCAAGACTCACAATCTGAAACTGATGACTATCAGAAGCATCATTGGGTGCATAACCTTTTTGTGTCTGACATCGGCAATACGAGATATCCCAATCTCCACTGCCTGGGTGCTGTTTTTCTCATTTCCGGCCTTTGCCGTCCTGTTCTCATATCTGGTTTTTGGAGAACGTATCTCCAAGGGACAAATTGCCTGTATCGTCGGAGGGCTGATAGGTGTTGCTGTATTACTAGGCTTCAAGTTTGACGGCAATGTATATGGTTACTTAATGGGCCTGCTTTCAGGTGTGTTTGCTGGTATCACCGTTAACTTAATTAAACAGCTCAGGGAAAAAGATGGGCCGGTTACTATTTATTTCTATTTTTGCCTGCTTGGAGCATTAATCACGATACCGGTCTACATTGCGGACCCAATCATTCCAGCATCCGGGATAGAATGGATGATGGCCGGAGGTATTGCCGCAACGTCGACACTAGCCCAACTTCTAATGAACCAAGGATACCGTTATTGTAAAAGCTGGGGAGGCGGTCTTTTTCTCACCAGCGAAATGGTGTTCACGGCGACTCTGGGAATTGTCTTTCTTGGGGAAATTGTCTCATGGCGTTTCTGGTTCGGCGGCATCCTAATACTGTCCAGTACCGTTTTGCTAAATCTTAAAAATATTAAATCGGCCTCACAATGAAGAAGAAAATTTATATAGTTTTAAATATTCCGAAATTTTCCTCTACACCAGCTCTCTGCTTAGCGACAACGCCTTAATATTGGCAAGGCTAATCTCATTCAATAAGTGAACTCACTATGCTGGGGGCTTCCACATATAACGATTTTTGACATCAAATATTTACGGGTTGGCTAATATGCGCCGGTGCAGTGGTCGCTAAATGAAGCCGCTGGTGATGCCGCTATGCTCAAATAAATTATAGATTTTATCAACGAGTTCGGGATTCTCTGCCACATATTCAACTACGCTCAATCCAACGACGTTGAACTGTTCGTTAAGATTGCGAAGAATGGGATCTAAATCATTCATCCGAATCCCCCCAGTTGTCGGCACCAGGGCACAAGGGAAATCGAGAGGATCAAAAAAATCCAGGTCAAGGTGGATGTAGAGGTTTGACGCCCCCGACCGCTTAATTGCCGAAACGATGGGACGGAGCTCTTTCAAGTCTTCTGGCGAGATGATAGGGATCCCATTCTTTAAACAGTATTTCTCTTCCGGCGCGTCCAAATCGCGAGCGCCAACCAGAATGACTTGATTTTTTGCAAGGGGGGTAGGGATAAATCTGGCAAAATCTCGATGTCCTTCTCCAAGAAGAGTGCGTAAAACCATTCCATGAAAATGCCCCGACGGCGAGCTTCCCGGTGTATTAAGATCTCCGTGGGCATCAAACCAAAGCACTGCGAGATCAGAGCGATAACGATGGTTCAGATATGCCACCGGTATCAACTCACTTCCACAGGTGCCCCCAATCAGAAAGATTTGGTCAGCCTGGGTCGGAAGAACTTTTTTTTGAATTTCCGCAGCATTTCTCACGAGAGCCGACAGACCAAGTATCCCGTCTTCCAGCTGCAGTCTTCCGTCATCACGGATCCGGACCTCTTCAAAATCGATACCCATTGAAAACGCCTCGCAAACGCGGCGTGCACCTTCTGCGACGCGGGCATCTTCACCGTAACCTTGCCATTCCGGAATTAGTAACCTTAAGGTCTTCATACTTTAGAACAGAATTTTCGAAATACAGATAGATTGAAAGATGTCCGGATCTCAAATTCATCTGAAAATATTTCAGCTATCATCTGGATACATAAGTTAGACTCAGTAATCAACCACGACAAGTAATACATCTACGATGCAGTTGATGCCAAGCTATTACACCTAAAATTTACAAGCTACACGAAGGTACAGTCGTAAACAGTAATTCACCAAGTGGTCATTCGTTTAAGCAAGCTATTATTAGAGGAACTCGTCCTGATATGAATCATTCCCAATAATATTTGTTTTATTCTAAAAATTACAATAGTACCGTATTGTTGCACAGTCAATTGCGGCCAAATTGGGTAAATTTTATAGAAGGCGTTTATGGATTTGAAATACATTCTTTCACCCAACTTTGGGGAATAATATGAACGCTATTGTTCGGTTGGACAATTTCCAATAACATGCTATCTTAGGGACACATTTTAGAAACCAATAGCATAACCTTATATATGTTGGGAGAACAGTCGTATGAGCGCCGTCATTGAGTTAAATCCCCAGCAGAAGGCCGCCGCACAGTATCGGGGATCTGCAAAGAGCCTTCTTATTGTGGCTGGGGCGGGTTGTGGCAAAACCCGTACTATCATTGCCCGAACATCCTATCTGATCCGATCGGGCGTAGACGCCTCTCGAATTTTAATGATGACGTTTACCAACCGCGCGGCCAAGGAAATGAAGATCCGCTTGAAATCTGAAGTTGGCCCGGCGTCCTATAAAGTCCAGGCCGGAACGTTTCATGCCTTTTGCCTCAGGGTCATGCGTCGCATACCCACTAGCTTTGGCATTCAGGGTTTGAACGTGATTGACGTCGACGACCAAAACGCCCTCATGAGCCTTGTTCGCCGTCGCCGGCTCGGAAAAAAAAACAAGTTCATCAGAAAACTGGTACCCAAGGCGGCCGAGCTGATAAGATATTATTCTTATTGCCGAAATACCTGCCAGGAACCGATTGAGTATCTCAGCCATCATAGCGATTTAAGCCAGGATTATATCGGACTGTGTTCCGAAATGTTCGCTGAATACCAAAAACTCAAATTGGAACGCGGCTATCTGGATTTCGATGATTTACTGGAAGTGTTCGGAAGTGTTTTAGCACAGAAAGCCGCGCTCCGAAAAGACCTGGCCAAGCTCTTTGAGGAGTGCCTGGTGGATGAAATGCAGGATACCAATCCGCTGCAATTCAGGATTTTAAAACAATTCTCACGCGAAGGCGTTCGTTTATTTTGCGTTGGTGACCCGGCCCAATCGATTTATAGATTTCGCGGCGCAAATTTCGAACACGTCTATCTTTTCGATGAGCTTTTCCCAAGCAGCGAGGTTTTGACGTTGTCGGAGAATTACAGAAGCTTTCAGGAAATCCTTGATTTGTCGAACTGGCTGCTGGGTCGATCTCCCCTTGATTACAAAAACAGGCTGGTTGCGCACCGCGGAAATGCCGGCGGTATGCCGGAGCTTGTAGATTTTGATAGCCAATTTGAAGAGGCCAGCTGGATCGCTGATAAAATTATAGAAAAGCATGAGTCCGATATACCCTTGCGGGACATGATGATACTTGTGCGCACCGCATATGATGCCAAACCCATCGAAGCGGAATTTCTCCAGCGTGAAATTCCCTACGTGTTTATCGGTGGCACCAGTTTAACGAAATCTGCCCATGTGCGGGATATTTTGGCCCTTCTAAGGACCGCCCGCAGCTATGAGGACGATTTGGCATGGATGCGATTTTTGCAGCTGTGGCCGGGAATTGGCCCCAAAACAGCCGAAAAGATCGTCTCGGCTATCCTCGCGTCGAATGCAGCGAATGCGCTCGATGTATTGGTTCAGCGGCTAGGTCAGGGACATCCCGGCGTGATCGGATATAAACATCTGATTAAAACTGCCACAGTGCCTCAGGAGGCTTTGGAAATCGCCATACAAACCCTTGCTCCCGTTCTGGAGTCCAAGTATGACCGCTGGCATTTTAGACAAAAGGATCTTGAGCTGCTTGCCACCGTAGCCGAGCGATACAAATCATTGGTAGAATTTATTGATGCCTTTACCCTGGAGCCGATGACAAATACGGAAATTGACAGACTTGAGGCTGAAGATATCGTCACCTTGATCACCGTACACAGCGCAAAAGGGACCGAGGCGCCGATTTGCTTTGTGGCTGGCGCCAGGCAGGGCACCTACCCCCATGTGAGAAGCTACGGTGAACTTGATTCCGAAGAGGAAGAACGGCGCATTTTATATGTGGCTATGACGCGCGCCAAAAATGAGCTGTTTATAACGCGTTCAACCGATTACCGCAGCGGCTTTTGGGTGGTCAATGCTCCGACCGAGGGTGAAGAATACTTTCTTGCGGAGGTGCCCCAAGACCTTGTCGACCACAAAATCGAGGGCTGGTCACCGTCTGGTGTTGCCGGACTTACATCGCTTAAAGATATATATTAGGAACATGCCCCGTTGAATAGTATGTTGGTTAACTGGTTGTCCGCGGACTCTAGTTTGCGTTCTTTCCATCGAATTGGAATACTTATACTTCCTGCTGGAAAGAGGCTGGTCCACCGATGATGCGGCGCTGATGGATGAAGCCGTATCATTCAGCGCTGAGACCATGCTCTCATGGGTCCTTAAG
>JASFFJ010000433.1:0-6892 GCA_050124355.1 Desulfobacterales bacterium
CCGGCATAATCCGCAATGAGGGCCGCCGCATCTGCCGGCGTCATCTTGTCAATCGGAAGGATGATATCATAAAGAGCGGAATCCCAGGGGTCGACGGTATTAAATAGATAATCGATCCAATATGTGCAATCTTCCTCGCGCTTTAGCACAAGTTTGGAGGCCTCTTTTTCCGACACTCCCTGTTGCCGGGAAGCGCGAGCGATTCTGTACTTTATGGGGGCGATTAAACATACCCGCAGGATATGGCTAATGGTTTTGGGGATAAGCTGTCCAGAAAAACATGTAATCAGGACATTGTCGGCGGCGATCATTTCGGCGACCACCAGCTTTATGCAGGCAATGGAGCGCTCCTTTTCATGGGTGAATTTATTGAACACGGAGGTTCCGGAGGTAAAGGATCGTTTAATTTTACTTTCGGTCAAACCAGAGCGTCGACTTGCCTCAGCGACAATATCATCATCGATAATATGTTGGTATCCGGTACGAGAAATGACCTCCTGGACCACGGGGCTCTCTTCGCAGAAGCTACCACTGAACATGGTAATGATCGGCATTTAATTCTCCCTTGTATGAGGTGACCGGGTAATGCGACAGACCGTCGTCAATGGACAATCTTTTTCCTTTCCCCCCCTGTGGGTAATGATATGCACCGCATTGATGGCGTCTTCGATGGCAGGGTAGATATGGTCCTCACCGATTTTCACGATCAAATGGGTGCGTCTGAGCACTTTCATGACAGATCGATTCACACCACTGAGCGAAATATCAATTCCGGCACTTCTGACCCGGTCCACAGTCAAAGATAACGCCTCTTCACCGGATGAGTCAATATCGTTTATGCCACCGGCGGAGATGATAATGTGTTTGAGTTCCTTTTTCGAGCGCCGACGATTTCTGATTTGATCTTCCAGGTAGCTGGCATTGGCGAAAAATAAGGGCCCGTCGAAGCGAACCACGTCGATATAGCGGCATTCCTGCAATCCGCTGGCAACAGCGTCATGAAGGGTGCGATCGATGTCCAGGGACAGATCGACGACTTTAGGACGCATGCTTTTATAAAGAAAGACGACAATGGACAGGCTGACGCCAATCATGATGCCTCGGTCCAGATGCGGGGCGAATGCCAGGGTAGAAATAAAGGTGATGATGGAAATTACACCGTCGTACCACTGGGCCTGCCAGGCATGGATAAAGCCCTTGACATTGATCAGCCCCAAGACCGCGATCATGATAATTGACGCCAATACCGCTTGGGGCAGATGGTAAAAAAGCGGTGTCAACACCAATAGCACCACCACCACGGTCAGACTGGTGAAAACGCTGGATAAACCGGAGACAGCGCCGGACTGCAGGTTGACGGCCGACCTGGAAAAGGAACCGGAAACCGGGTAACTCTTTGAGACAGCGCCGCAGATATTGGCAAGACCCTGACCGATGAGCTCGCGGTTGGGATCCAGCCTCTGGCCGGTCTTGGCAGCCATTGCCTTGGCAACCGAAATAGCCTCGGTAAAGCCCAGTAATGAAATGATGACCACAAAGGGCAAAAGATGCAGAATGATATGATAATCAATCTGAGGTAGTGAAAATGAGGGCAGTCCCCGGGGAAGGCTACCGACGACCTCGCCGCCGCCAATCATCTTTAGGCGGCCGGTTTGCAGGGCAGTCTTTCCGAGGTCAAGTCGCCAGATGCGACCATCGGCATCAGTGCGGTCGGTAATTTGGTTGATCGGATGAAATGCAAGCGTATCGTCCTGGTCTCTGATAGCTCCAAAAAGGACGCTGCGCATCTGCCTGCGGTAATCGACGGCCTTCTTTTTATAGTCGTCGATTCGCAAAGCCAGACGTTCGGCCGCATGTCTGGTGTCGAGAATTGCATGCGCATCCAACGCCACCCGGTTCATATTTAGCGTTTGTATCAGTTCCGCTCTTTGTTCGGTGGTATCCGTGATGGCGCCAATGGTATGGTTGTATTCTGTAATCGTCTGTTTGAGGTGTTGCGAATGGATGGCCTCGATATTTACCAGCATGTTGTTTTCGAACCCAAAACTCCAGGAAAGGCCGGTAGTGATGACAACGGCCACGAGAACATTGGGAAACCTTGGTGCTATCCGCTTCATGCCATACATGATAATAAAAGCCAGAAGGCCCATCAGCAGCGTGGGCCAATGGGTATAGTTTCCGGCGGATTTAAAAACGCGGTAGATCGTTTCGTAATGATAGGGGGCCTTGTCGACATAGATACCGAATAGCTTTGGCAGCTGAGATGTCGCGATGATAAGGGCGGCCGCATTGGAAAAGCCGTTAACCACAGGATGGGAGATGAAATTGACGACCAGCCCCAATTTGAGCACCCCCAGGGTGAATTGAAAGATACCGACCAGCAAGGCTAACAAAACCGCATAAGCAATATATTGCTGACTGCCGGCAGTGGCCAGGGGCTCAAGGGTTGTTGCGGTTAAAAGTGAAACCACCGCTACCGGGCCAGTGGCGAGCTGGCGACTGGAGCCGAACAAAGATGCGATAAGCGGCGGTAAAAAAGAAGCGTACAGGCCGTAGTATGGTGGCAGCCCGGCAAGTTCGGCATAGGCCATTGATTGAGGGATAAGGACCAAGGCGACCGTCAGACCGGCGAGGATATCCAATCGCAGGTTTTTTCTATTGTATTTCACCGGCCAATTGAAATATGGCAAAATTTTATTCATTGTTGTGGCGTCATGCCTACAATTATCAACGTTGTCTGATTCGTCAGTATTACGTATTTGAAATTCTCCGGTCAAGCAAAACTTTGGGACCGATCATGGTTGCGTCACCGATGTTTGACACGATTGAATAAGTATTTATATTCACCCATTCATCTTCTATTCAATGACGGCCAATAAAATATTTCAATGGAATGTTCAATGGAAAGCAAGATACCTGAAAAAGCCAAACTGCTGACACTCCTGAAAAAGGGAAAATTCAATGTGCCTGATTTTATTTATGTGTCAGCTTCGGATTTTAAGACTAAAAATTTTAAGGCTTTGAAGAGGTTTTTAGACCGCCACCGTGAAAGTTTTAAGGTCATTGCCCGAAGCGCTCATTTAAGGGAGGAATTTTTCAAAGGCGGGACATTCGATTCCCTGGAAACTTATGCTGATTTAGGCGGAATTCAGTATGCCAGGAAGAAAATTATTAATTTGGCGGAGAATGCCAAACGGCTGTCGATCCGAAGACAGCAAAAATTCAATAATGCCCCTGAAATCGATTTGGAAAATATGGGAATGATCGTTATGCCCTTTATCAACGGCACCAGCGTTATGGCGAAGATGCTGGGAAACCATTGGGAATTTGGATATTGCCGGGATCGAAGACACAAAGTTCAGCGGGAGCCCTACATTACCCGAACACCGCACGACTTACAACTTCTCCAATTGTCCGAAGAAATTCAAAGGTACCTGGGGTATCGCTGCGAGATTGAATATGTTGTGTCATCGCAAGGTGAGATTTTTGTTGTTCAGGCCAAAGATATATCTCACATTGAAATCATTGAATTAGAACATAGTGAAAAATCGGTCCATCTTGATGGGGTGCGCAGGGTCAGAAAAAATCATAACTACCGGGAACGCCCCTTGTTCGTGATGGACAATAAGGCTTTTTATTTGAAAATAATCGGCAGGTGTGAAGAATTTGTCCTCGGCGACGGCGATGCCGGTCGTACCATGGAAGACCTGCTTGATATTATTTCCGGCTATCAATCAAACCTTGAACGATTCGCCTTGGAAAATTCGCGGTTTTGTGTACTGGGCCTATCAATACAGGAACCGGAAGAATTATATCAGATTGCAAATCATTATCTGGATGACTTTCCGGAATTGCAAGAAAGACTTTCCAGAGCACTGCACGATAACTTATACAAAATCGATTATTTTTTATCCGAAACAGACACCCTGATCGCAAAGGACAAATTCAGACTCAATCTTTGCGGGCATGACGCTTATGGGATAGATACCGTTCGCAACCCGATGTGGTCTGCATTCTGGCAGATGGAAAAGCACAATAACATGGTAAAGAAATTCAAAAGACTTAAATTTAAAACCGGGGACACGGTCGGTATCGAAATTGATTCATATGAAAAGCCGATCGTATATCGGCTGTAAGGGTCCGGGTTCAGAGGTTCATAACCTCTTCCTTAAGATAGCGGAAGACCTCGATTCCCTCGACATCGGGCTTTTCTTTTCCCTGGATCGCTTTCTGGAAGATGTCTATTTTGGTCTTATCCAGGTTACTGACCTGATCTTTCATCATCCTCAAGGAGTTATCTATAAGGCTTAACGCTACCACCGGTCCGTATAAGACTTCTGCACCGGCTTTTTTGCTTAGGGCGCCAAAGATTTCATGATGCGGGATCTGAAACGCTCTGGGCGGGGGCCGATAGCCCAACAATTCTGAAAACAGAGAAAGGCTTTCTATAACCCCATCCGCGTAGCCATTTTCCAGGGAGTCCGAACCCTCTTTGGCTATCGCAGTTATATCGGATTCTTTAAAATCTAAATCCAAACCTTCAAGGCATTTTTTTTGTACGATTTCAACCGAGGCCTCTTTGCGACTGATCTTAACGTCCGAATCCTTAAGGATTTTTATTATATTTCTGATATTCAACATTTCCTTGGTATAGGGGCTCTTACGTATAAGGACATCTTCGATGGTGGTTTTGTAAATCGGCAGCTCATTGTCCAGCACCAGGATGATACTCTGGTCGTCGTCGGGTTGCTCGATGTAAAGATCGAGGTCCCGTTCTTTTCGGTATCGGTAGGGACCTATTTCCAACAGTTTGCGCATGGCCTCTTTATCTATCTTGAGACCGCTGTCCGCCGGTCCTATGGTTTGCAAAACTTTGCTGGATAGTTTATTGATTTCTATTTTTTTTAACAGATTTTCCTTAAATGACATAGGGCCTCCTTGTTAAACTTCTCGGAATTTTCATAACTCAATGAAAATAATTGTTATTTTTTAAGATTTGAGTTGTTTGCCTCAATCATTCCATATTGAGCGATGCGCCTTAATTGTAAATCGATGGCTATTTTATCTGCCGAATTTTGCTCAAACCCCAAAACTTTTCTACAAAATATCTATCATATAGCCCATATCAAGTAAACCGGACGAGACAATAACTTGACTGCCGTTGTTTATTGATATAAAGGTGCGGTGAAAATTCGTATCAATTCATAGGCCCCCTACATCGATCAGGTTTGCTCAATGAAGCATGCCCTCGCGGTAACGGCAAAACCTTATAAATTCTCATCCGATAAGTCGGGGTGGCTTATTAATTGGGAAGGAAATATTATGACCGGATCTATTAAGTTGATTTACGGCGAAAAAGAGTATCAGCTACCGCTAATGGAGGGCTCGGAGGGCGAGAAGGCTATCGATATTTCAAAACTCCGGCAGGAAACCGGATTGATTACGCTGGATCCCGGGTATGCCAACACCGGCAGCTGTACCAGTTCCATTACGTTTATGGATGGTGAAAAAGGCGTTTTGCGATACCGCGGGATTCCGGTGGAGCAACTGGCTGAGAAGTCGACCTTTAAGGAAACCGCCTATCTTCTCATAAATGGGAAATTGCCCAAACAAAAAGAATTGACCGATTTTTCCATTTTGCTCAATGATAATTCCCTGGTGCATGAAGATATGCGGGCCTTTTATGAAAACTATCCCCGTTCTTCCCACCCCATGGGAATTCTTTCTTCCATGGTCAATGCCTTGAGAAGTTTTTATCCGGCGCTGGATAACCTGGAAGAAGAGATTAACATGACCGTTACACGGCTGCTTTCCAAAGTCCGGACGTTGGCTGCCATGTCCTATAAGATTTCAAGAGGACATAAGGTCGTCTATCCGCGGCCCGATCTGACGTATTGTGCCAATTTTTTGAACATGATGTTCGACTCGCCGGTTCAGCCTTATGAGATAGACCCGGACGTGGTCAAGGCCCTGAATGTTTTCTGGATCTTGCATGCGGATCACGAGCAGAACTGTTCAACGACGTCGGTTCGGGTGGTTGGAAGTGCGCGGGTAAATCTCTATGCCGCGATTTCCGCCGGAATTGCCGCGCTATGGGGTCCACTGCATGGCGGTGCCAATCAGGCCGTCATCGAAATGCTGACCGACATCGCGGACAATAAGAATATGAAACGGGTAATTGAGCGGGCAAAAGACAAAAATGATCCCTTCAGGTTGATGGGTTTTGGCCATCGCGTATACAAAACCTTTGATCCGAGAATGAAGATCATGAAAAACATGTGCGACACCTTGCTGGAAAAATTAAAATTCTCAGACCCGTTACTGGAGATTGCCGTTGAGCTGGAGCAGATCGCTCTAAATGATGATTATTTCATCGAGCATAATTTGTATCCAAACGTCGATTTCTACAGCGGTATTGTCCTGCGTGCCATTGGAATCCCCACCAATATGTTTACCGTCATGTTCGCCATCGGCAGGCTTCCGGGATGGATCGCCCAGTGGAAGGAAAGCATCGATGATCCCAATTGGAAACTCTGCCGACCACGCCAAATCTACACGGGGCCGAACAACACCCGCTATGTGCCCATTGAAGAAAGATAGATTCTAACCTACTCATTCCATTTGAATTATCTCAAGTTCCCCTCGTCCCAAGCCGATATATTCTTTATCCAAGCGCGTCCAGGATAGGGTTCACCTCAAATCTGAGATTATTAGAAACCGATGTCCTTTGTATGAATACCTACAATTGTTTTGGTCATAGAACCGAAAAAAATAATTAATTAAATTCAGGACCATACGCCCGAAAACCATTATTGTTGGCGCAACCACAGACATTTGGGTCGCATCATATTTTACAATAAGCCAGAAGTACTGAATTTAGGCAGTTCTTTTT
>JASFFJ010000434.1:0-6891 GCA_050124355.1 Desulfobacterales bacterium
TCCAGCGAGACGCCATTGCGGCCTATAAAGAGGTCATTCGCCTTGACTCAGATGCCGTCGACGCCTACAATAACCTGGGCATCAGCTATAGTCAACTTGGACTTCAGCAAGATGCTGTAAAGGCCTATAAGCAAGCCATCCGAGTTAAGCCCGACGATGCAAACACTCACTTTAATCTCGGTCTCAGCTACGTTGAAATGGGACTTTACAAAGAGGCCCTGGCAGCCTACAGGCAAGCCCTCCGAGTCAAGCCCGAAGATGCAAACATCTACTACAATCTGGGCCTTAGTTACAGTAATCTGGGTCTTTATGGAGAAGCAGCAGAGGCCTGCCAGCAGGCTATCCGGATAGATCCCAATAATACCGATGCTCACTACTTGCTGGGCATCAGCTACGATGAGCTCGGTTTTCACCGTAAAGCGGTAGATGCCTATCAGCAGACCACCCGGTTAGATCCAGAATTTTCAGAGGCCTACTACAACTTGGGCACCAGCTACCGAATACTTGATCTTCATCAAGAAGCAATAAACGTCTTCCAAGAGGCCATCCGTCTGAATCCGAACTCTGCAGACAGCTACTACAACCTGGGTAACACCTACCTATATCTCGATCTTCATCAAGAAGCCGTGGAAGCCTATCAGCAGACGCTCCGGATCGCTCCCGATCAAAAAAATGCCCATTACAACCTGGGTATCAGCTATGGTAAACTCGACCTTCACAGAAAGGCGGTTGATGCATTCAAGCAGGCGATTCGGCTTGATGCGGATGATAAAGACGCTTACTACAATCTGGGCATCAGTTACGCTAAACTCGGACTTCACCAAGAGGCGGTTGATGCATTCAGGCAGACCATCCGAATCGCTTCCGATTATGAAAATGTCTACTATCTGTTGGGTTTCAGCTACAGCAATCTGGACCTTCAGCAAAAAGCGGTGGATTCATACCAACAGGCCATCCGGAATAATCCCGAGGATGATAACGCCTACTACAACCTCGGCATCAGTTACGGGAAGCTTAAGCTGTATAATGAAGCCATCGATGCCTTCAAACAGGTCGTCCGAATCGACCCCAATAACGTATCCGCCTACTATAACCTGGGGCAAATGCATAGAAAACTTGGGCTCTCCGACAAAGCCATCGAGTATTATCAGCAGGTTATTCGGATCAAGCCCGATGAGAGCAATGCTCATTTCGTTCTGGGAAATATTTACCTTGAACTGGGTCATCGCAGAAAATCGTTGGATGCATTCAACCAGGCCATCCGGTTTGATGCCGAAAATCCCAGAGCCCACTTCAGCCTGGGTTATTTGTACAATAGTCTTGGGCTCCACACAGAAGCCATTGCGGCATACAAGCAGGCGGTTCGTGTCAACCCTGATTTTTTTAAGGCTCATTTCAACCTGGGAATTAGCTACGGTGAACTTAAACTGGACAAAGAAGCTGCTAACGCATACAAACAAGCCATCCGGATTGATCCGGACAACGCGAACGCCCATTTTAATCTGGGAATTGAATATTTAATTCTCAACGATAAGGAAGGTGCGTTGGCGCATTACAATATCCTCGCATCGCTCGATAATAAAAAGGCGGATGAATTGGCCGATCTAATCAACGAATAGGTAGACTGGATGCTGGTCGATTAACGGTGCAGCGGTTTTGTACAATAATGGGAGCCAATTGTAAAAGAAATAGCCAGATCTGAATTATGACAAAGCACTCTGATATTATTTCTTTCAAACAAATAATCATTTTAATTCTAATCAGCTTATCAATGATCTTCGGCTGCAATGGGGATGATTGGAGTTTCGATTTATTTGGCGGCGATTCTGTTAATGGCGATGATGGTAATGGAAATAATAATGGCAATGGCGATGACGACAATGGCATTGGGCTTTTTGTCCTTTCGATACCGGAGGACGGTATTTCTGACAAATTTCCCGCGGCTGTTTTTTCCGCCATCACTGACGATACCAAAACCAAAAAACCGGTTGAGCTTTTTTCCTCATTTGATGATGGGTCCGATATCAGAGAACTCACGGGGGTCATTAATCGCGATGGGACGGGAGATGTATTTAAGGTGTCGCCGGATGGGAAACGGGTTGCCTATCTGAGTGAAGAAAAGAGCGAAGATGACGCTGTAATCAGGATTTCAGAATTACCGTCAGATGATGCCGAGGTCACCGGATTCGACTGGTCACCGGATAGCACCCGCATCGCCTATTTAGCCAACCGCGAAATCGATGGCCGCGTTGAGCTGTATACCAATCTTGCCGAAGGTGGCGATAATCTTAAGGTTTCCGATGGCGGCACGGTCAAAGCCTTTGAATGGTCTCCGGACAGCAAATTGCTCGCGTATACCGCTGATCGGAATGAATTGGGTGAATTTGAGCTCTTTACCACCCCGCCCACCGAGCGGGATCCGGTCAGGGTGTCCGGTTCCTTTCTTCCGAACAGGGGAGATGTGACGGAATTTAGCTGGTCGCCTGGTAGTTCAAGGGTTGCTTATTTGTCTGATCAGCAATTGGCCGGCATTTTTGAACTTTTTACCAGCCGGCCGAGGCGTAGCCAGGATCCTGATCAAATATCGAATGGCGTTAGCGTTCGGAGTTTTGCCTGGGCCCCTGATGAGGAAGACGAAATGATAGCCTATTCGACTGAGGCGAGAATATTTACAGCATCTCCAGATGGTGGCAGCAGTTCCGAGCAGGTTACACCGGACCCGGCTATCAATCAGGAAATATCTGATTTTAGCTGGGCGCCGAACAGTTCCAGAATTGCTTACCGGGCCAACCAGCGATTCGAAAATATCATCGAGTTGTTTACCGTCGAACCGGATGGCGGCGATAATTTACGAATTTCCGGCGATTTCGATCTCACAACCGGTGGTGACGTGACGGATTTTGTCTGGTCGCCGAACAGCCGCTTTGTCGCCTATCGGGCCAACCAGGATAATGTTACCAATTTTGAACTGTATGTGACGACGCCGGATGACAGCTCGAACGATACCAAAGTAACCGGAACCCCGATGATCGGGGAGGTCGACCCTGTTTTTGAATGGTCACCGGACAGCAAAAGAGTCGCTTATCTGGCTGACCAAAGATTCGCCGGTACCATCGAGCTCTTTACCGCTACACCCGATGGTGAGGAAAATGACAGGATCTCCGGTGATCTTGCTAGCGGTGGTAATGTTGGTGAATTTATATGGGCGCCCGATAGTTCAAGCATCGGGTATATCGCCGATCAGGAAACTAACAATGTTTTCGAATTATTTGGATCCACGCCGGATGGCGCCGAAACGGTCACGCTTTCCGGTTCACTCTCTGAGGACGGTGATGTATCGTTCTTCGAATGGGTACCTGATACAAACGACGAATGACGAATGATGAATTAAGGAATTCTTTCTATTCAATTTATTAAATTAGCAATGCCAAGCGACCTTCACAATTCGCTTCGCTATAGCCGGATCAATTCATCTAATTCTAAAACCTGAACACTGACACTTGATATGTTTTAATCTGGCCGTCCGATTCTTTCCCTAATTCCCGTATAGGTTTTTCTCAGCTTCGGTTTTTCTATTTTTCCGGTCGGACTTCGGGGAACGTCACCGAAAATAATCTTCCTGGGTCTTTTGTATCGTGGCAGGTCTTTGCAAAAGTCGGTGACTTCTTCCTCCGTCAGGACCTGATTGGGTTTGGCCTGTATGATGGCCGCCACGATTTCAACCAGGCGTTCGTCGGGCAGGCCGATGACGCCGACATCCTGTACTTTGGGGTGACCCATGATATGGCTTTCGATCTCCACCGGAAAGATATTTTCGCCACCCGTAATGATGATGTCCTTGGCGCGATCTACCAGCCATATAAAACCGTCTTCATCGATGCGGGCAATATCGCCGGTGAGCAGCCATCCGTCTTTTAGGGTTGCGGCGGTGGCTTCGGGATTCTTGTAATATTCTTTCATCACACCGGGTCCTTTGACCAGCAGCTCGCCGGATTGGCCCTGGGGCAGGGGCTGTAATTCGAAATCCACGATGCGGCATTCCCAGTCAAATCCAGGAACCCCGACGGCCCCGACTTTGGCGGTATTTTCCAACCCCAGATGCACACAGCCCGGGCCGGTTGTTTCGGTAAGACCGTAGTTGGTGTCATATTCATGGTGGGGAAATATCTTTTTCCAGTTGTTAATCAGGCTGGGGGGAATCGGTTGAGCGCCCATATGCATCAGGCGCCATTGGTCGAGCTCGTAGTCTGCGATATTGACCTCTTTATTTTCGATGGCAATCAGAATGTCATGGGCCCAGGGAACCAGCAGCCAGACAATGGTGATTTTTTCTTCCGAGATCGTCTGCAGGATGTACTCGGGCTTTATGCCTTTTAGGATAACGCCCTTGGCCCCGACAATAAAATTGCCGAACCAGTGCATTTTGGCACCGGTGTGGTAAAGCGGGGGGATGCACAAAAAATTGTCTTCATGGGACTGATTGTGATGACGGTTTTCAACGTAACAGGCATGTTCCAGATTGCGGTGGGTCAGGAGAACGGCCTTGGGTTTTCCGGTGGTGCCGGATGTGAAGTATAAGCCCGCGCTGTCAAGCAAGTCGATTGGTATCGCGGGATTCTCAACTTTGGCTGAAGCCAGGCAATCCGAATAAAGTTGGCAATCGTCGGGTTGTATTTCATGCGGGCCGACAAAAATATAGTTCGCAATGGTTTTGTCCAATGCGGTTTTGACCGCATCGATTCTGTCGATAAATTCTTGGCCGAACAACAGGACCTTTGCTTCAGCAATTTCGCAGCAATGTTTGATATCCTCACCTGAAAACCTGAAATTCAAGGGTACCACCCAGGCACCGGTGCGCAGGATGCCGAAATATGTCGGCAGCCATTCAATGCAGTTCATCATCAGATGCACAACCCTGTCGCCCTTGCGGATGCCCCTGGCAATCAGGGCGTTGGCAACCCGGTTGGCCTCGGCATCGAATTGTTCCCAGGTAATTTGCCTGCGGCTGTTATTAGCCGGATCCCTTTCAATCAGGGCAATTTCATTGCCGTAGACGCGGGCGTTTCTTGCCAGAATTTCGGTTATCAGCAATGCTGACTCCTTTTTTCTTAAATGTTTTGCCACCAAGGCACGAAGACGCTAAGATTTCTTTCAAATGGTTATATTTTCTTTGTGCCTTTATGTCTTGGTGGCAGATATTTTATTTAATCAAGCTTCTGAAAGGCTTCCTTACGGCCGGTATATTTTTCTCTCAATTTGGGCTTCATGAGTTTTCCGGTTGGATTTCTCAGGACCTCATCGAAGATGACCTTGCGCGGTACTTTGTAGGTCGCCATCTTGGTTTTGGCAAACTCAATCAAATCTTCCTCCGTCATGGACTCCCCATCTTTTAACTGCACGATGGCCAGCACGATTTCCACCAGGCGCTCGTCCGGGTAGCCGATACAGGCCACATCATCGATTTTGGGGTGATCCATTAGGGCATCTTCAATCTCCACCGGGAAAATATTTTCCCCGCCGCTGGTCACCATGTCTTTGGCCCGATCGACAATGTAATAATATCCTTCTTCATCGGCTTTAACCAAATCACCGGTATACAGCCAGTCGTTTTTTAGCGATTTTTGTGTCAGTTCCGGGTTCTGATAATAACCTTTCATCATGCGATTGGTTTTAAGCAACAGCTCACCGACCTCTCCAGCCGGGAGCTCGGTATCGTCAAAATCGACGATTTTGGCATCCATCCCAAATGTGGGTTTGCCGATGGAGCCGGGCTTGTGTAGGACCTCTTCCGGATAAAGGTTGAAAAGTCCGCCACCGCCACCTTCGGTGATACCGTAAATATTGGAACAACCACAGGGCAGGGTCTCCACCAGCCGTTTCATGACGTCGAAGGGGACCGGCTGGGCACCGATTTCCATGTATCGCCAGCTGGTCAGATCATAGTCGTCTAAGTTAATTTCACCGTTGGCGACGGCGTTCAAGATCGCAACCGCAATGGGTACCACAAAAAGAACATCCGTCCCTTTTTCTTCAGCGATGGCCTCGATGATCCATTTGGGATCGTTAAATTCCCTGAGAATCGTTCCAACGGCGCCGGTGGCATAAAAGGGCGCCCACAAAAACATGGTGCCGCTGTGATACAACGGAAGGAAAAATACATAATTGTCGTTTTTTTCTACAAAATAACTCATCCCGTTACCGATGGCGGTATTGTTGAGGGAGTCGTGAGTGTGCAGCACCGGCTTGGGATCGCCGGTGGTGCCGGAGGTGAACATCATGGCCAGATCGTGGTGACCCGCCACATCGATAATGGCTTCAGAAGTGTCACTGCTTGCCGCCAGGGTCCGGTAGTCGATCATATCGTCAGGCACCGACTCACCGACACAAATATACTGCTTAACGGTTTTCAGATCTTTCTGGACGGGCTGAACCACCGGAAGAAATTCGGATCCTATGATAAAAGCTTTGGGGTTGCAAATCTTGGCGGCATACAGGATATCCGCACCCACAAAACGAAAATTAAGGGGGACGACCACGGCGCCGATTTTGATAATTCCATAGTAGGTGATCAGCCATTCAAGAGAATTGTTTTGCAGATGCATGACAAAGTCGCCGTCTTTAATTCCCAGGTCTTTCGATAAATAATTGGCGACTTTGTTGATCTCATCATTAAACTGCCGCCAGGTAAGCGTTCGACGCTGGTTTGCGGAAGGCGTTCTTTCAATCAAGCATATTTTATCGGCTAAATGCCGAGCATGTACGGGGGCATAGTTGGCATAATTCATTTTTTATTGTCCTCCTTATTTGCGAAACTTTTCCCTCAATTTGCGGTGCAGTATTTTTCCAGTGGGGGTACGCGGCATGTCTTCTTCATCAATAAAAATAATTTCC
>JASFFJ010000435.1:0-6889 GCA_050124355.1 Desulfobacterales bacterium
CCTTTTTCAATCAATGGCTTTCCATAACGAGGGTGACCGGTCCGTCATTAATCAAGGCGACCTCCATCGTGGATTGAAAGCGACCGGTTTCTACTGAAACGCCCCGTCGGCGTACCTGTTGGACAAAATTATCATAAAGCGCTGAGGCTTTTTGTGGTTCGGCCGCAGCGATAAACGATGGCCGGCGCCCCTTGCGGCAGTCCCCCAATAGGGTAAACTGTGAAACCACCAGCATTTCTCCACCGATCGACAGCAATGACCGATTCATTTTGGCGCTATCATCTTCAAAAATTCTTAAATGGACGATTTTATGCGCAAGATAGTCGGCATCCGATGGGGTGTCTCCCTTGGCCACCCCAAGCAACACCAGAAGCCCTTTACCAATCCGGCCGACCGTTTGGCGGTCTATTGTTACTGAGCTTTCTTTCACTCTTTGGACGACTGCACGCATGACGAGTTCGTTGATTGGTTGATCAGTTAATAATGTAGTTGGTAACCGTTCACAGGTTCAGGGTTCAACGTTCAGGGTTAAGGACAAAGAAGGGCATTAAAGATTAGAAGTCCTACTTAAAAAATGCTCAGTTTTCCAAATATTTGCCAATTTAGCTTAAAATTCTGGAATTAGCCAGACGAAGCAGTCACTTTTCTCGTGAATACGCATCTCAAATGCAGTCGAGGGACGATAATGAAACCTTGAACCACTGAACCGATAATGAAACCTTGAACCACTGAACCTTTGAACCCGTGAACGCTTACTATGTTACTAGCTACCGAGTAAATCCGCAAAGGGATTGTTAAAGGGCGACGTTTTAGGACGCGGGTTTCCATTGCGGCTTTTGGGATGTTTTGGTTTTGGTCGCGATGTCGACTTCGGCGCCGATTTACCAGGAATCTTCTTCATGGAGAGGGAAATCCGGTTGCGCTCCAGATCCACCGACAGAACCGAGACGTCCACTTTTTGCCGAACCTTGACAATATCGGCAGGATTTTTTACAAATTTATCCGAAAGCTCACTGATGTGCACCAAACCATCCTGATGAACGCCGATATCGACAAATGCCCCGAAGGCAGTTACATTGGTGACTATTCCCGGCAGGTTCATGCCAGGTTCCAGATCGGATATTTTCTCAAGATCCTCGGCAAAAGTAAAATGTTCAAAGTCCTGGCGGGGATCACGGCCGGGTCGTGCCAGTTCCTTGAGTATATCCTTCAAGGTCGGTATTCCAATCTCATCCGTGACATACCGTGTTATATCGATTTTTTCCCGCAACTGCGCATCGTTCATCAACTCTGCGACCGTGCATCCCATATCGTCGGTCATGACAGATACAATATGATAGCTTTCAGGATGTACCGCACTGGCATCCAACGGGTTTTGGCCATTTCTTATTCTTAAAAAACCAGCGGCTTGTTCGAAAGCTTTGGGTCCTAATCTGGGGACTTCTTTTAACTGGTTACGGGATGTAAAAGGACCTTCTTGCTCTCGATATGCCACGATGTTATTGGCCAGCTGGGGGCCCAACCCGGAAACGTAGGTCAGAAGCTCAACGCTGGCACGGTTCACCGCCACACCCACGCCGTTTACGCAACTCACGACGATATCATCCAGAGATTGTTTCAAACCGGATGGGTCGACATCATGCTGGTATTGTCCGACGCCAATGGACTTCGGATCGATTTTTACCAATTCAGAGAGCGGATCCATCAGTCTTCGCCCGATGGAAATAGCCCCTCTGACCGTGAGGTCGAGGTGGGAGAATTCTTTGCGGGCCGTCTCCGAAGCGGAATAAATCGATGCACCGCTCTCATCCACTAAAATGATATCAACGCTGCGATCAAAGTCAAGATTGTTAATGAAGGTTTCGGTCTCTCTGCCGGCAGTTCCGTTTCCAACGGCAATCGCTTCGATACGAAAGCGGCTCACGCAATTTTTAATCTTTTGGGCGGCCTCCCGGCGTCGGCTCTCAGATGTATGCGGATAGATGGTATCATGGTGCTTGTACGTTCCCTGACGATCTAAGCAGACCATTTTGCAGCCGGTGCGGTAACCGGGATCGATTCCCATAACCCGTTTGGAACCCAATGGAGGGGCCAGCAACAGCTCGCGCAAGTTGGCGGAGAACACTTCGATTGCCTCCCGGTCTGCCCTTTCTTTGGTCGCCAATCTGATTTCAGTTTCCATGGATCTGGCCAGCAACCGTTTATAGCAGTCGTGTAAGGCAAGCTTCACCTGGATTGAATCTTCGCCATCTGTTTTTACAAACTGCTCTTCAAGAATGTCAATGGCCTCAGATTCCGGTGGGCCTATGGAGAGGTTCAGGACATCTTCTTTTTCGCCGCGGCGCATCGCCAAAATCCGGTGGGATGGCGCGGTGAGTGCCGGCTCCTGCCAGTCAAAATAATCCCGATACTTCACGCCGCTGATTTCTTTTCCCTGAGATACACGACTGTGAATGATTGCCCGTGAAAAATACAGCTGGCGCAGTTTTTTGCGGGCTTGGTGATCCTCATTGATCCATTCGGCAATTATATCTCTGGCGCCTGCAAGTGCTTCCTCAGTTGTCTCAACGGCTTTCGTCGGGTCGATAAAAGCAATGGCGGACATAAGGGGTTCTTCGCCATTTTGCTCAAAAATTTTTTTGGCCAGGGGCTCAAGTCCTCTTTCCCGGGCGATGGATGCTCTGGTTCGTCGCTTCGGTCGGTAGGGTAGATAAATATCTTCCAGAATTGCCATGGTTTCTGCTGCCATGACGCTTTCTTTGAGCGCATCGTTGAGGTGTCCTTTTTCTTCGAGTGTTTTTAATATAGACACTCTGCGTTGATCCAGATCCTTCAGTTGCTGTAACCTGTCGCGGATGGCCGTGACATGCACTTCATCTAAACTGCCGGTCGCTTCTTTGCGATACCGGGCGATGAATGGAATCGTTGCGCCATCCTTCAATAGAATCGCCACTGCCTTAACTTGGGAAGCCTTTAATTCGAGCTCGCAGGAAATTTTTTCGATATGCGAGGTAATCATTTTTTTACCTGTATGACTGAACTTTTTTTAAGCATAGATGGGGTTGAAATTGTGATCGACAGTGCTATTTTCTTCAGGAAATTTGTCCTGTTCCTATAGGCGGTGCAATAAACAAAGTCAAGCTAAAGATAGATATAACAGATGTTAACCTGCTGAAGGCATGCTATATTCTTGAAGATCGCCAGTTTTTGGTATACAAGTTAGTTTACATCGCCTACAATTGGAATAAGGAACTCAGCGTTTAAAGAAAATTGTAGAATTTCCGATACATTAAATCAAGTAAAACAAGTAATCGCGGTCCCTGAGAAAGGGTGCCGTGAGCTATCTGTTCCAAAAGGATGCCCATGCAAATCGTCAAATGGTTAGGGACGCGATTTTCAAAACACCGCAGTCTCTACTATAAACTCAATCTTATTTTTGGACTATTCTTTTTATTTCCAATCGTCGGTTTTATTTTTTTCAGCATCAAGTATGACATGCTGGACGATGATTACCTTCCTTTCTTCTTTCTGGGCATTCTTGTTTTCTCATTTATTGCTTTTAACATACTAAAAAATCTATTTGATAAGATTGCAAATATTTCCGAGACAATGTCTTCTAACTACATCGCTGAAGTCGCGGATAGCCAAGCCCAACCCGGTACGGATGAGTTGCACGCCATCGTCAATTCCTTTACCTCCATTGAAAGGCAATTCAGCAGCACATTTAAACAACTTGAGAAAAAAGCCTCTGAAATTTCCATCCTAAAGGAGCTTTCGGAATTGTGTTATGTAACGTTCGATCCCGAGGAGATTCTTTACGTTACCTTGGAACGTGCATTGTTGTTAACCAACTCAGATCTTGGCTCTGTGCTGACACTCGAAAAAGGTGGGGCCAAATCTTTTGTGGTAAAAGCCACCGTCGGTCTCGGAAAATTTGTTAAATCCGGCGATCGCATCGATTTTGATACCAGTATTGCCAAATATGCGGTCATAAATAAATCCGCATTGGTGGTCGAGGATATTGAAAACGACAAACGATTTGGGCGAGCCAATTTGGCACATTACGGGTCGAAGTCTTTTGTGTGCATGCCGATCAAGACTAGCAAAGAGATTATCGGTGTGCTGACCATATCATCCAGAAATAAAAACAGAGTTTACACCCACAGCGAGATTGAGGTATTGACGCCGCTGTTAAGCAATGCGGCTTTTACTTATGAGAATCTGCGGCTCATGAAAGAAAATGAACAAGGCTCGGTTTACCACAAGTTTATTGAAAAGATTTTCAAGCTTTTCAACTCAAGTTTTAGGGACAGTGAGCTTATTCATGCGATTCTTTCTGAGATCCACTCTATGGCTGCCTACGATCTTGCCGTCGTCATGACCAAACATGCAAATAAACCGGGTCACTTGAAGATTTCCGAGTTTCTCAGCAACGGTCCGTCAAATATTGCCGTAGACAGATCCTATTCCTATCGGGATTCGATGATCGAAAATGTATTCAATCAGGAAATTTCCCTTGTGGTTGAGGTTGAAAATACAGATGATTTGACGAGTTCGCTGGATCAAGTCATTTTTAAAGAGCACGGATGTAAATGCTCTCTGCTGGCACCCTTGAAAGTGGACGGCAATATCACCGGCATCCTGGTATTGGCGTCCAAAACGACCGGTTTGTTCAATGACGTCCAGGAAATTTTAAACTGGATCGCCAACGGGCTTTCTCTAGTCCTCGAGCGTAACCGGCTGTCGGCAGCCGTCGTGAGGCGCAATCAGGAGCTGAACACCATACGCCAAATCGGAAGTGCCCTGGCATCCTCGACCTTTGATATCAGCAAGGTATTAAAATACACCATGGACATGATCCGGGAAGTGATGAATGTGGAAGCCGGTTCCTTGCTATTCCTTGAGGACAATGAGCTTGAAATTGCCGTCGCCTTTAATATCAAAATCAAGTCAATGAAAAAATTTCGGTTGAAACTGGGGCAGGGCATCGCCGGCTATGTGGCTGCCAGGGGAGAGGCCATCGTGGTTAATGACACCGAGAAATCATCCCATTTTTTTCCGGTAATCGATGGTGTATCGGGTTTTACGACACGTTCCGCGCTGTGTGTGCCCATGATATCGCAAGGCAGGGTCATCGGCGTCATCGAGGTGCTCAACAAGATAAATGGTGAATTCAGCATCGACGATAAGGATTTACTACAGGCCATTGCCACATCTGTCTGTATCGCACTGGAAAATGCCCGATTATACAAGGAAACCGTTTCAATGGCTGAGAATGAACGGGATGTGCGCCAGATGTTTCAAAAATTTGTTCCCAAAGAGGTTTTGGATAAGATAATCCATGGTTCCGTAAACGGAAAACCCATCATTGAGGAAATCAGAACCATCACGCTGCTGAACATCGATATCAGGGGGTTTTCACAAATCGCCATGCAAATTGGCTCTCAGAAAACCGTGTCATTGCTCAACAATTTTTTCTCGGCCATGGGCGGTATCGTATTCAAACACCATGGCATCGTCGACAAATACCTGGGTGACGGGTTTCTGGCGCTTTTTGGGGCGCCGGTATCCAGTACCAGGGATGCAGACAATGCCGTTGCCGCCGCCTTTGAGATGAAGCACTCACTGCCGGCCGTTAATAAATATTTGAAAGAGAAATTGGGTGCTTCTGTAACCATGGGAATCAGTATCCACACCGGAGAAGTGGTCGTGGGCAATATTGGCTTCGAGAAAAAAATGGATTATACCGTCATCGGAGATTCGGTTAATACGGTGTTCCGGCTGCAGAATCAGACAAAATCGATTCCCAATGGTATTTTAATCAGCGAGCATACCCTCCGTGCAGTGCGAACCCGCCTGGGCGTGGCTGAGTTTGAAGTGAGCGAAAACACCAGCAAAGAAGTTGGTGATATGAAAGTCTATGAATTATTGGATCGTCGAATGGAGAAAGTAACGGAGCCTGCCCTGGTAAACTAAATAGGGGGTAATCGTACAGGTCAATTCTCTTTCCTCCGGATCCCTCCTGAAAAAAATCCTGTGATAGATCCTTGACAAAGGATGCCGATAAAATTAGGTTTAACCACCAATCCTGATTGCAAGTTAAACCTGCTAATTGGAGAACACCATGGTGACCGACCAATTTGCGACCTTAAAAGGGCATTTTCTTTTGGCGATGCCGAGTCTGGTTGATCCCAATTTCCATCAGACTATTTCCTGCATTTGTGAGCATAACGAAAACGGTGCGATGGGTATCATCATTAACCGTGTTCATCATATGTTGACTGCAAAGGATATATTCGAGGAACTGAAGATCCAATATACGCCCGCTGCCCAGTCCATACCCGTTTATCTTGGGGGACCGGTTCATGTCGGTGAAATCTTCGTGCTGCACGGCCCGCCATTTAACTGGGAAGCCAGTCTGATGATTACACCTTCGCTGGCCATGAGTAATACCAGAGATATCTTGGAAGCCGTCGCCTCAGGCAGAGGGCCCCGGGCCTTTATCATCACGCTGGGGTGTGCCGGTTGGGGACCCGGACAATTGGAGTCTGAAATAAAAGAAAACGCCTGGTTAAATTATCCGATATTCGAAGAAAATATATTTGATATGCCGATTGAAGTACGATGGGAGGAAGCGGTAAAAAAGATGGGAATTGATCCGGCTCTGCTGTCAAATATGGCAGGCCATGCCTAGAACATTCATCCAAAAACCTATCCTTTAGCGCTTGCTTTCGCTTTAGGTTTCTTTTTTTTGAGACAGATTTTATCTTTTCTGACAAAGGCACAAAGCTTTGGATTATAGTATTCTTTGCAATTCAATGGATTGTATAGCGGGCATTCAGGATTTTTTTCGGACATAAATCTCTATTTTCCTTCCCAATAGGTTTCT
>JASFFJ010000436.1:0-6854 GCA_050124355.1 Desulfobacterales bacterium
CCGTCGTCGGTTTGCCCAAGGTGATGTCAGGGAAATGATCTGCGCCTGCTGCCGTAAGCAGTCGATAGGGAAAGAATAAGAAATAAAATTCAGAACGATTCGCCCAAGATCCAATGTTGTTGACGCAACCACGGAAAATTTTGTTGCATCAGAATTTACGACTTGTCTGTAGTTCTGAATTTTAACCCTTTTCCATTGATTTGAGCTCTGCGCCGGTAGTCCATATTCGATAACGCACTTCAGCGCCATCAGGCACATAAACGACGATGGGCAAGCGGCTATTGTAGCGGATGATATAAGGCTCGCCGCCAAGGGTAATAAACCGGGCTACCTTCGGTGCGTCCGGATCGACTGCCATCAGCGTTCCGGCCATTGGACCCATCTTGCTGACTGTGTAGCGTGGATATCCCCAGCCCTCGATAATTTCTTTTTCAATATTTCCGCCAAAAAAGTACCGATTCTTCTCGTCAACCTGAACTGTTTTTCCAACTATCAGTTCCACCTTGAAAATGGATTCATCATCTTGCGGTGGAATCTGCAGGACATATCGAACCATTCCCTCCTCGGCGGGAGGAAATGCCTTCAGGTTGTCTGCCGCATGCACAGATATCACTGCAAAAAAAACCGAAAGGGCTGTAATTGAACACATTTTATTCATTTTTTCTCCTCATGGCGAACAATTACTTTTCAAGGTAATTATGTTTAGAAATTTGTCAAAAAAAGGTCACCCGTAATTCATGTACAAATCTAAATTGAAGCATTATATTTGATTTCTGAGCTAATCACATAGACAACCCCATTCTTCACAAATGAAAGAGAAAGGAAATCACAAAATGATACGCTACTTGTCCAGAATCGTTTTAATCGGCTGTGTTCAGACCGTTTTGATTACAGGCGCGGCCCTGGCTGCCGATGATAAAATTACCGAGATAATCAAAAACATGGTTGAACAAATCAAAGCCACGCAGACACTGCAAATCGATGACGTCCAGATTGCCTCCATCACCGTTCTGCCTGAGCTCTATGAAAATAATGGATTTCAACGTCTCTGGACCAACTCCCAAAATGTTGAAGATCTTTTCAATGCAATCAGAACGATTGATGAAGACGGTCTTCGTTCGGATGATTATCACTTTACGAAAATCGAACAATTGCGATCTCGGAGCAATTCCGGCACATCTTCTGATCCTACGCTTCCAGCGAATTTTGATATATTGCTCACAGACAGTCTGATCCGCCTGGCCTACCACCTTGTTTTCGGCAAGGTCGATCCCGAAGACCATCATCCCCACTGGAACCTTGCAGTCGAAATCGATGATGACGAGCCTGTTGTTGCCATCCAGGAGATACTGGATGCCGGTAATCTCGCAAAAGAACTTGAAGCACTCAGACCGCAGAACATCGTTTACAGCGATTATAAATCTGCCCTCAAGAAATATCGTGCCATAAAAGCCGATGGGGGTTGGGAACCGTTGCCTGAGGGTCCATCCCTCAAAAAAGGGATGACGGATAACCGTATTTTGCTTTTGCGCAAGCGCCTGAATATCACCGGTGACCTCGAGTCAGACACTTTGAATTCTGAAAGCTTTGACGACCCGCTTGAGCAAGCGGTTATCCGGTTTCAGAACCGGCACTATCTAACTGCCGACGGTACCGTGGGACAACAAACGCTGGCGGCACTCAACGTTCCGGTTGAAGACCGGATCGACCAGATCAGTATTAATTTGGAACGATTGCGATGGGTTCTGCATGCGATCAGCGGTCAATTTGTTATTACTGACATTGCCGGTTTCGAAGTGTTTGTCTATAAGGACGATAAAATTGTCTGGAGAAGCCGCGTTCAGGTTGGAAAGCCTTATCGCCGTACTCCGGTATTTAGATCAGAAATCAAATATCTGGAATTGAATCCAACCTGGACAATCCCCCCCGGTATCCTTGCCAAGGATATCCTGCCGGCCGTTAAAAAAGATCCCAATTACTTAAAGGAACGTAATATCAACGTCATCGATCGCGCCGGAAAAAAGGTTAACCAACAAACAATTGATTGGTCGAAATACAGCGGCCGCAATTTTCCCTATCAGCTTCGCCAGGAGCCCGGACCCACCAATGCACTGGGCCTGATTAAAATAATGTTTCCAAACAAACACCTGGTTTATATACATGACACCCCCAGCAAAGCGCTATTTGAACGCACCGATCGCACCTTCAGCTCCGGCTGTATCCGTACTGAGAAGCCCTTCGAGCTGGCCGAAATTTTACTGGATGATCCCGATAAATGGAACATGGAAAGCTTCAAGCAGATCATTGATTCCGGACGTACCCAAACGGTCATGCTTGCCAAACCGGTGCCGGTTTTGCTGTTCTACTGGACGGTTGCAGTGAGTCCGGACGGCACGGTGCGGTTTAAAAAGGATCCATATAAAAGAGACGCCAAAGTCCTGGAAGGTTTGAACGGAAACTTTAAATTCAGAAAGCGCCCGCTTGGACAACAACGACAGACACTTTAAACCGATCAGCGTCCACCAGCAAGCTGGGAGTATGGGGATGGCTCCTGCAGGGGACCGGGGGATTACCTCTGCGGGTGGCCGCTGATTTTACCAGAAGCGCACTCGCCCGGTATCGATTTGCACAAAGTCCAGCTTCCGATAATAACCGACACCTCCCCTTTTCATGGCGCGGGCCTTGTCTCGTAAAATGGCAGTATCCGTTCCGGGCAGGCGAAAATCAAGGGCTTTGCCTTGCATGTGCAGGCTTCTTGAAGCTACGCCTTTGCTCCTCTGGCGAAGCTTTTTATTGGTTGCAGGGCAGCGGTAGCCGGAGATAATGTGCACTTCGCTGTGATTATCGACCTTGCTGAGCAGGTCATACAGAAAGTCCATCAGTTTGGGGTCGATTGGATGGATGTCGCCCGAGCGATGGTCCCGTAATATTTTGGAAATTTTATCCATTGCGTCAGGGATATAGGTGTCGTTTTCTTTATAAGTTAACGACAGGCGTTCAGCGGTGTGGGTATTGTAAAAAGATAACCTTCTCTTGGTTTCTGATTGGCCTGGCACCGGCGAAAGGCACAGGCAGCAAAGAAAAACAACGGTTGCGATAGTCCATTTTTTTTTCATGGGCTTAACTCAGATTATCCTGGTACGAAGAATATTGATTTGTCCTTTTTTTCTGCCTCACTTTTGTCCATCTCATTGCCAACATTCTACTGCCAATTTATCCGATGGTCAAGGCTACCCATCATCTTTATAGCCTGTATGCACTAGCGTACCCGACCTAAAGGCATCATTACTAAGGACAATAACGATGAGCACAAATCCCAAAAATTTGCGTAAATTTTTATGGTTAACTCTTTTCGTGAGCCCGGTGTTATGGATTGCAGCGTCGCCGGCCAATGTCGCCGTTGAAGGAGGTGCGTTAATTGATTGGTTCACCTTGGGGATGGGCTTGTTCGGCGGTCTGGCGCTTTTCCTTGCCGGTCTTGAAATTCTGTCCGAAGGGATGAAACAAGCCGCAGGTGAGACCTTGAAACATGTTTTGTCTCAACTGACAACCAACCGTTTCTTGGGAGCCCTGACCGGGGCCTTTGTGACGGGCGTGCTCAACTCCTCATCCGTCACCACGGTATTGGTTGTCGGCTTTGTCACTGCAGGTGTCATGACCCTGGCGCAGTCGGTGGGCGTGATAATGGGCGCAAATATCGGCAGTACGGCAACCGCTCAAATTTTGGCTTTCAATGTGGCCCAATATGCCCTGGTACCTATAGCGATTGGCTTTTTTATGATTTTTGCCGGAAAAAGGGAACGACTGAAACATTACGGCATGATGGTCATGGGGTTGGGACTTGTTTTTTACGGCATGGGGATAATGAGTGATGGTATGAGCCCCCTGCGTAACTATGAACCCTTTCTGGAGCTGCTGAAGCGCATGGAAAACCCGGTCCTGGGCCTCTTGGCCGGGGCCGTGTTTACTGGACTGGTACAATCCTCTGCCGCCACAGTCGGTATTGCCATAGCAATGGCCAGTGAAGGTCTCCTGAGTCTGCCTGCCGGGATCGCCCTCGCCCTGGGAGCCAACATCGGGACCTGCGTTACAGCGCTGATGGCAGCCCTCGGCAAACCCGTTGAAGCAGTACGCGCGGCGGTAGTACACGTAATGTTCAACGTGATGGGGGTGCTCATCTGGATCGCCATCATTCCGCTCCTTGCAGATATTGCGGTGTGGATCTCTCCATCGAGTCCGGAGTTGGAAGGCACTGCCCGAATGGCAGCTGAAGTGCCGCGTCAGATCGCCAACGCCAATACACTCTTCAACGTTGTCAATACCTTGATTTTCATTGGATTCACGGCATTTTTCGCCCGATTGGCGGAAAGGATTGTACCCGAAAAATCAGAGCCGGCCGGGTTCATTATCGAACCGAAATATCTGGATAGCACCGTCCTCAAGGCGCCGTCGCTCGCATTGGAAAGAGTTCGCTTCGAGTTGGGACGAGCCGGAGAGATCACAGAACAGATGTTAATGGATTGGCCTTCCGCAATCCGAAACAGGGACCAGAGCAAACTAGATGAGATTGCTAAGCGCGACGATCAGGTAGACACCCTGGAAGCCGCTATCCTGGAGTATCTGAGCCGCATCCGACAACATCTACTGACTGAGCAGGAGAGCAACGAACATCAAGCGCTGATGACCATGACAATCACAATGGAAAGCATCGCCGATGTTATAGAAAGCGATCTGACGGATTTAGCGAAACAGTATTTCAAGATCGAACATGAAAGCAGTGAAACCACCATTCAGCTGATTCGAGGAATCTATGAAGCGGTCGTAAGCGCGGTGTCGCACACGGTGCGAGCGATACGTGACAGTGATACGGCAGCCGCAGAAGAAATCATGAGAATGAATAACGAAATCAAGCGGCTTACGGATGAAATGCTGGTACGAAGGTCTATAAGGCTGGGGAGGAGGGAATCCAAATATCTGGCAGCCGCTAGAATTGATATGTCCTTTGTCGACAAGATGCATCGAATCTATTCATTGACAAAACGGATCGCAAGGGAAATTCTGCCGAAAGAGCCGACCGCAGTAGTATAATAAGTGTTGAAAATGGACTTCAATCCAGATTAAAAATGTAGGTTATGGACAATATATGATTGGTTGTGTGCAAAAAAAATGTCAAAGCTTGAATAGTGAATATAAAATAACGGTTCAAGGAAAAGGACACCTGACTTACGGTATAAGGCAAAGAAAAGAAGACGAAAGAATGAAAAGTTGGGAAGGCGAGAAGAAGTACGAGGAACTACAGGCGAAGGGCGAGGGATGAGCGGTCGAGAGGTATGAGGACGTCCTCCGGCCCGGAGGGCCTATGCCCCGGAGGGAAGTTAGAGGCCGGAGATTGGCCTCCGGCCTCTCCGAGCTGTAGTCCCAACGAACCGGAAGCCGTAGGCCCAGATCCCGGAGGAAAGTCAAAGATTGGCTTCAGACAACAACCACTTAAAAAAAACAAACGATACACAACTAACCACAAACAATTAACATTCTTAAAAGAATTTCTGAAAACATTTAATTTTTCTATGTTTTGAAGATCCTGCACCAACTCTACCCCAATTTTGGTGCACCAACGTTAGGATCTATATAGGTTACAACCGATATGGAAGAGCCATTTGAATTTTGAATTACGCGTTTGGCTTTTTCATTTCCGCGCATAGTGAATAAAAATGCTGGAAAGATGGGAGCTGATACGAATTTGGAAGAATATAAGCTTCGAAGATGCTCTTTAACTATTAACTATACTCCACATCAAAGGATTATAAAAACGAGCCATTTATGGCCTTCCCAAGTTTCTTTTGAAATGTTCAAAATAAAACCCCGGTTAAATTAATTTCGATCTAACCGGGGTTTTATTTTTAATGAGATTGTGAAGTAAAAGCTATGAGCTACTACTCAAACACCATATATCCGACAACTTCAGTGGTGTGTCCGGTTTCGGAGTTCTTGGATTGTTCTTCATCAATCTGGACCTCAATCGAGTATTTGCTTTTGTTTCGCCATCGAACATTAGCGGTGTCCTTGCCATCTGATGTTTGCATGTCTGCCAGGAAATGGGGAGGTCCTTCAAACGACTGTTGGAATTCAATATTATAAAAACCGTCTTTTACTTTATTGGCGGTATTGCTGACTTCGAATGTATAACCATTTACAATTCCTACAGAGGACTGCCAGGCGATGTAATCGATGGTTTCTGTTCGATGTTCCTTCGGATTGAGCTCTTGTTCCTGCATGCAAAACTCAAATCCCTGATTATTTATGTTGCGTAATCTTCCGGCTACCGCATCGGCCTCATTAAAGGTTGAGATACCGGCTAATACCACCGGCGCATCTTGAAAGCTTTGAGCAAAAATGATTTCACCAAAATTGCCAGTTTTATCTGTCTCAAAGCGACCAGCTTCAATTTGGGTTCCGTCAGCCAATGTAAAATTACCTTTTTCCATAACTAGATAACTTACCGTTTCATTTGTGTGGTTGCCATCTAAATATTCCCATTCCTGGATTCTGATATCAAAACCTTCGGAATGAATATTTCGAATCCGGATCACGGCAGGATGGCTTCCATTGATGCTAATCGGATTGGCAATCACAATCGGATCAACGAATGATTCCTTAAAATCAACTTGCATCCAATTGTGATTTAATTGAATGCTGCCGATCTCAAAAGCGAGGCCATTTGAGATAGGATGAGAGGACGGATTGGAGGGATCATAGCCATTGGAGACTTCAAAGCCGTCGGTGTAGCCGTCACCATCGGAATCTTTGTCTAGAATATTGCATTTGCCATCACTATCATAATCCAAGCTCCAGTC
>JASFFJ010000437.1:0-6852 GCA_050124355.1 Desulfobacterales bacterium
AAATAAGAAATAAAATTCAGAACTATTTCGCCCTAAATCCAGGGTTGTTGGCGCAACCACAGGCGATTTTGTTGCATCAGATTTACCACACGTCAGTAGTTCTGAATTTTCCATTGACATCAGCTGGGGGAAGTGCCAAAAGCCCCCATGGCCGATTCTGCGTCAAAGACCTATTGGAAAATTCTGATCGCCCTTAGCCTGGTGCACTTCAGCGGTGATTTCTACAGCGCTTTTGTCAACCCTCTCTTTCCGGTGTTTATGGACAAAATGGGGCTGAGCCTGGCCCAGATAGGTATTCTGGCGGGTATCTCTCGTTTTTTGATGTTTATCATACAGCCCCTTTCAGGATATTGGGCCGATCGCCATCCCTCGCGCAGTTTTATATTGATCGGATTGCTCATGCCCATTCTTTGTATTCCTTTGACAGGACTGACCACCGGTTTTTACGAGTTGCTTGTCTTAATAGTCATCGGCTCTGCGGGATCATCCCTGTTTCATCCGCCGGTGACGGGGATGGTGCCCCTTTATGCAGGCCGCAATCATGGGCTGGCCATGTCCATCTATAACACCGCCGGCACCCTGGCCTTCGGGGTGGGGCCGATCTTCATCACCTGGTTTGTGACTTGGTTCGGCCTCCGGGCAATGCCGGTGACCATGGCCATCGGTCTTTCAATCTGGATCTATTTCTATTGGGTCATTCCGAAACCTACAGGAGACGGCATGGCCCAGTACGGGTTTTTAGAAACGTTGCGGCAAACCCTGGGTACTGTCTGGCAGCCGATTCTCTGGATCTGGATTGTAATGGTGATGCGAGCCCTGGTGGGACAATCTCTGATGACCTTTATGCCGGTGCTGTGGGTGCAGAAAGGACACACCATCGTCCACGCCGGCATTCTCTTTTCCATCTTTACCCTTTCAGGCACATTTGCAGGTATTCTTTGTGGATATATTTCGGATCGGATAGGGTACAAAGGCCTCCTGTGGATTACCCATGGTCTTATGGCACCCTTCCTGCTCATCTTTTTATTGGTGCCCGGCAAATGGATCTATCCGGCGACGATATTGGCGGGCGGCTTTAATATGGCTTCCCTGCCCCTCGGCGTGGTGATGGCCCAGAAAATTGCTCCCAAAGGCCGCTCCATGGTGGCCAGCTTGATGATGGGGCTGGCCTTTGGTACCGGCGGAATCCTTTCCCCGATCATAGGTAAACTGGGCGATATCTTCACCATTCAGAGGGTACTTATGATACTGGTATGCATACCCTTGCTTTCCCTGGTCCCGATTTACTTTATACCGGAAATCGACGATCATATTGATGTGCAGTCTTCATAAGACAGCAAAGAATTCGGATACCGGGCATTTACGTGTCAATTGGTTATTGGGCGGCCTAAAAATTAGGTTTCAGTGCCACAGAATAATCAAAAAATCATGATGTCTCGCAGCCAGCGGTGAGTATTTCAGTAAAGCGCGGTGAAAGGATCGCCAAATTCGAACCGTTAGAGCCTGTCTCCAAAATAAGTAACCAGAGAATTTACTAAGTTTGGATCTTGGAAAAAATTTATGGTTGTAGATTTTGAATTGTGATCAAATTTTCGAGGACAGATCAGTCGATGCTAAATCACATTCACAGCGGGTTGTAGAGGATGGCTCGCCTCAAGATACCATCTGAGTGCCCATAAAGTTTAACCTATCGTTTTAATGACAGATAAATAGCAGCTATCGGTGTTCAAATTACACTTGTGATTCATTGTGATAAAGTAATTTGTGATGGTAGCAAGTGGCCGGTGACGGCTATTTATTAGAAATTATTTAGAGTGTAACACTCAGAGAAGATGAGAAATTTCTTAAAATTTAAAGAGATCTGAATTTAACCTATCGGCATTACTTATACTATATTACCATACGCCAGCCTCTAATATTTCCACCCTACTTTCATCGAGCAAACCATCCTCACCAGCTTTTGCTTTAACTAAGACCCAGACTATTGGTTTTTCGTAACCGACTCCAAATTTCTTTTAGAAAATTATTTTTTGCTGAAACCCGGATTTGATTCAGCGTAATCGAGAATCCTAGATGACGCCGGCAACAGCATTAGGTAAAAGAACAAAAGTACGAAATTGTTGGAACCTGTTAGCCCCGGTTATAAATACTTCGCGATTGACTCAGTTGCATTCCTTGAAATGACTCGCTTTTTTTGTTCTCAGCGGTGGCCGATTAGGTTTCGCATATGCAACCAGTGAGGATGGCGTCACTTGGAAGAATTGAGGAAACGCCATACCTTTACGAGCAGTCGGGAGCAGTTTACAACGCCGGAAACAAAACCTTTTATCTCAACATTGAGCATTGATACGAGGCAAGGCAACTGATTCGCCGGAGGTGTCACTCAGCTTTATAAGGCAAAGTGCGCCGACGGCCTCTTGATTTGCCGTTGGTTGTGGGATTCAATTGTTCCGCATATAGCTATAATTGCCGGGTTTGCCAAGAGCTACGAGTCTAATTCGAATGAACTTTCTCTATGTTCGCGGGTAATTCAGCTTTCTTCACAAACGAACGCTTCACTTGCTTTTTCAGACCCGCAAGCGTTTTGAGAGGCCAATCCTTCTGCAGATGATTGGTGAGCCAATCGGGAAAGATGCCGTTGGGTTCTGTGTGGGCCTCCACGATCACGCGACAGCGATTTGGCCCCAGCGGGAAGATTGCATAGGAGCCATAGTGAACCGAAGCCCTCACGCCAATAGTTCTGGGGCCGCGCTTATCTTTGCCGGAAGCCACGTCAATACGAACGGCACCTTTATTATCGCTATAGAAGCGTCCCTTCAATATGAAATCTCGATCGCTAACAGGCCAGGGCATATCAAAAGCCTGGTAAGCCACGAAACGATTGGATTTATTCATTTCGATGATGTCGCATTTGCTGAGATATTTGACCCACTCCGTGCGCCGGTAACATGTGGTGACAACCCACACGAGCTTTTCAATGGGAGCATCGATAATGGTTTCGCCTTTTATAGCGTCGATATCAGAACCCGGCACTTCCCGTGTCCATATGGTAACGCCGTCTTCCTTGGCCAAAAATTTCCAGGGCTCAGCCTCGGCAAAGGGTGCGCATATAAAAACGGCGATAAACCACATCAAGATTTTCGAATTTTGATTTGTTGATTGCCCCATCATCAATATCCGTTGCTGAATCTTTCCGACCTTTATTACTGGCTTAGATTTCGCCATTTAATTTCACCAATTTCTTAGAGATGTAGTCACGTTTTGTGACGACCTTTTAATTGTGCCTTGATATCTGATGGCCCCAACGGGATGGCCGAAGGCCAAGCGAGCTTTAGCTCGCGGTCCGCCCTATCAGTAATATTAGATGGAAAATTTTCTATCTATTTCGATATTATAATTTAAAAGTAAAAACTGCTGATTTTTTGATTTCTTTTAAAATTAACTCAAAATTTAGCGAAGTTTCGACTACAGATGCCTGCTGCCAGTATATGAAATTCCGTAATTATTCATATATGCTATGGCTATCCTAATTAAATCAAGCCCCCTAAGTTTCAGATACCAGAAATATGAAACCAACCCTTACGGGCAAGGATTGTGGATATTATAAATTTTAATTATGCTTGATTTATTACCTAACCGATGCCACCGGTCTTATTGGCACCCTTGTGGAATTCTTGCAGTTATTTTAGACACCACTCTGATTTCAGATAGCGAGGAGACACAATCGATACAAATACTTTCAGCTTGGGGAAACTGGTCCGCAGTTTCGTCACCGAAGATATCATAAACGAACTGACACTCATCGGTTTATCTTTCTTGAAGTTTATTCTATCACTTTAAATAATTCATGGTAGCCATCAATGCCGAAAATGGGTCTCATTCCCTTGGCAGGTACGCCTGTTTCTCCGCGATCTCAATGATCGTTTCGAGGCGCACCACCCGTTTATCGATTAAAATTGTCTTTTCAGTCAGCACTTCGGTTTGTTGATTTAAGCGTTTGACTTCATCCGTTAATTTGATCACATCTATTAATATCTCTTTCCAGCCGGCCATTCCTAAATGCTCCTTGTAGACAATTTCTTTAACGTTTTAGTAACTGCTCGATTCGCTTTTTGGGTTGAAGTGATTGCCTCTTTCAGCCGTTCGGATGCCAGCTCTATTAGTTCCGAAGCATCTAAATCGGAGATAGCTGCCGTATCGGGGTTGTAAGTATCAATGGCTTGGCGTACCATTTGGGCAACCGAAGTTCCCTCATCCCTTGCCAGCCGATTTAGCTTTTCAATCTGGCTTGGTGAAATAAGAAATTGTTTTCTAACCAATTTTTCCGGCCGGGGGGGCGTTTCCATTTTCCTATCCTCCTATTATTCGCGTATGATGCCCTCAATATACACATACACAACAGTATGTGCAAGTTTTTCCTATCTTTTTGAATTTCTAACAGGATCAAAAAAAACTTGACACGGCTTTTTTTTCTGATACAGTTCATAACATGAACTATATTGAGAATGATCACACCAGCAATGTATCCGAGTATCAATTAAATAAATTTCATGAGCTTATCGCGAGCTTGTTCCAGTGCTGCCAGGAGCGCATGCAGTATCAATCTGAGCGCTTCCAACTACCGGACGCCGAGCTTCGATGCCTCATGTTGTTTGGAAAAGAACGCTATCTCACCGCCAAAAGCATCGCCCATAGAATGAATGTGGTCAAGAGCCGGGTATCCAAGATCATTGATGGATTAATCAAGAAAGATTTGATTCAGCGAATCAAGGATCCTGAAGATTCCAGGGTTCAACTGCTCAGCCTGACACCGGAAGGTCAGAAAAAAATAAATGAAATCAATGAATTTATTGAAGATATCTATAGTCAGGTTTTATCCCGGATTGCACCGGATCAGCGCCAGGCCATGCTGACCAACCTGGATATTCTGAAAGCCTCAATGGAGGCTGTCAAAGAAATGATGGTGTGATGGCCCTGTTTGGCTATTGGTAGGGTTTTGAGAGATGAGTATTTCTTCACCATCACTCAAATATTTTAGAAAAAGGTTCTTAGTATAAACTAAAAGAGACAAATATATTTCATAACATATTATAATTACTATAATATAAAAGTTAACACTATAATAAATAAAAAGGAGGATGCTATGGATATGCAAAATTTGGAAGTGCAATTTGACAAGCTGAAAGCCCAAGTAGACGCTTTGAGCAAGCAAACCGCCGAAAACAAACTGTCTATGGTTGTATTCAGCGGCGACCTGGACAAGGTTCTGGCGGCCTTCGTAATCGCTACCGGTTCGGTGGCGATGGGAATGGACGTGGTGATGTTTTTTACCTTCTGGGGAACGCCGGTGCTCAGAGACAAAAAAAAGAAGGTCGGTGGTAAAGATGTTATGGGTAAGATGTTCGGTGCCATGTTGCCTTCCGGTACCGGCGATGTAAAACTGTCCAATATGAATATGGGCGGGATGGGAACTGCGATGATGAAATCCCTAATGAAAAAGAAAAACGTGGCGTCCCTGGAAGAAATGCTGGGTCTGGCCGAGGAACTCGGCGTGCGCATCTATGTGTGCGAGATGTCCATGGACTTGATGGGCTTTAAGCGCGAAGAATTCATAGATTATAAAGACCTGGGATTCGCCGGCGTGGCGACTTTTTTACAGGAAGCCCAGAACAGCAAGGTACAATTGTTTATTTAACTATAACCGTTTAACGGTTCTGCGTTCACCGTTCAAGGTTGCGTCGCGGAAATATCCTCAAGTCGTATTCATTCCTGGCACTATAGGCCTTAACAGTGACGAAGGTGAGCAGGATAAGATTCAGATTTGCTCCTAACCTATGAACTCTGAACCCGGAACCCGGAACCCTAAAACAGGAGGATTAAAATGAGTGACGACGTTCAGGTTGCAAAAGTATTGGATTTAAAAGGTCTGGCATGTCCCATGCCGGTGGTCAAAGTCAGCAAAGGAATCAAAGAGGTGGCGGTCGGCGAGGTGATCGAAGCCCATACGACGGACCCTGGTTCATTGAGCGATTTTCCCGCCTGGGCAAAAACCAGCGGCAACGAAATCGTGAAGACCGAACAGGAAGACAAACTGATCAAGTTTTACATCAAGCGTTTGGCATAGCGCAAGAAGCATTGGGCATGGGGCATAGAGCATAGCGCAAGAAATGAGCTGAAATATCTTATTTTCCGACGCTATGCACTTTGCTCACTGCCCTTTGCGCTTTAGTTTGGGGAGGAGATCGTGGACACCTTGATCTATTTTATTCTGGTTCCGATGGTGTATATTGCGTTTGCTGTTTTTTTCATCGGCACTGCGGTACGGCTGATAAAAATATTTAAGACACCCAAACATCCCACCACGCTGCAAATTTTTCCCGATAGCAATTCAAAATGGCTGTGGGCGCTCCATGACACCTTTCTATTCCCGACCGTACGACGGCACAATCCGGTTCTGTGGATATTCCTAATGCTGTTTCATATCTGCCTTTTGCTTCTCATCATCGGGCACCTGGAATTGTTTGCCGAGTTACAACTTTTCCAAATCATTCCCCATGAAGTCTTCTTGGGTCAAGGCTATATCGGTATTATACTTTCCGTCTCACTGCTTTATTTTCTATTTCGTCGGTTCAAATCACCGGTCAGAGACCTGTCGGTCCCAGAGGACTACTACTTGCTCATTTTGCTGTTTCTGATCGTGATATTCGGAAGTCAGATGGACTGGGCCAGGAGATGGTATGCTTACGAAGAATTGGCTGTCAGTGACTATCGGGAGTACCTGATGAGTCTGTTACAGCTGAAGCCGTATCTGCCGGAAACGGTGACGGATACCGGACATTCTTTCATGCTGGT
>JASFFJ010000438.1:0-6852 GCA_050124355.1 Desulfobacterales bacterium
TGTCCAGTGTGATGATAACGACGTCCGGTGGGGCTTTGCGTATTCCTCTAACTTTAAACAATAAGTGCAGGCCCATATTCTCCTCGAGCCCCGTACCGAATGGCGTCAGGCTCATTGCCATCCCGAAAGCCCCTACCACCATGCTTGCAACTGCTGTCCGGTACAGTTGGGTCATTTTTCAAGCTCTGGAAGTCAACGATGCATCTTTTGGCAAAAAGTCGATAGACTTGGGTTATAGGCGAGAAAATCGACAGGTAAGATTCAGGAATGAATCCGGCACAGCAGGAGAAGTTATGCAATACGATTTCTTCACCTTTCAAACGAGTAAAAACAAGAAGAATTCATCCAGCACACACTATAGAACAAGGAAATTTGAATGTCAAATAAAAACACGTCCTTAATGATATTTGTTCCGGTCCCTCAGGCTTCCAACTCCCAGAGCCTAATGTTCGGAGAAAAGGAAGATCCTACGCCTCGGAGGTCGCGAGCGATTCGGCTATGAAAATGGAATACGATGGTTTGAGACCAGTTGGGGCACTTTACCTTGGAACCGTGAACGTTGAACCACTCAACCTCTGTACTAAGGAAGGTTTGCAGGCAGATCGTCGCACTTTTTGCGCTGCAAGACCCCCAGGCTTTTTACCATTGTAATTTCGTGAAATAGATCGGAGGCAAGCGCAAGATTGTAGATATGGTAAGGTGCCTGCCCACCTTTTGCTGGATCCGTAAAAATATCATGCACCAACAGGTAACCGCCTGATAGGATATGTCCGGCCCAAGCGGTATAGTCGGCAAATACAGTCTCAAAAGCGTGCCCGCCGTCGATGAACACCAGTCCTAGAGGTGTTGCCCACTTGCGGGCAGCGATCTCGGATCGGCATACGATGGGCACAACCGAGTCTTCAATCTCAGCATTTTCGATGGTGGTTCTAAATCGGTCGAAGGTGTCTATCCGCCCGGTCCGGACATCAAAAAGCTCAGGATCGTAATATTCCTCCCCGGGTTGTTGTTCCTCGGACCCCCGGTGATGATCAATAGAAAACAATATGCCGCTTTTTTCCTTGCAGGCTGCACCCAGGTAAAGGGTTGACTTACCGCAATAACTGCCAATCTCCAAACAGGGGCCTAAAGGACAGGCCTTGAGCGCCATTTCATATAGACACCGGCCTTCATCCTCATCAAGAAATCCTTTGACACTGCGAAGTAACTCTTGGTTAATTTTCATTCTCTATTCTCATAGCCGGTCACCAGTACCTCTCTGGGCTTGACACCGTCCGACGGCCCGACGACCCCTTCTTTTTCCATCACCTCGATGATGCGGGCAGCCCGATTGTATCCAATCCGCAAATGCCGCTGAATCATGGAAATAGAAGCCTGACGTTTCTTGGTGATCAATGCAACGGCATCATCATATCGTTCGTCGTATTCCTGCTCCTCGGATATCGTTTCATCTTTGGCGACCGCCTCGGTGACCTTATCGTCATATTCGGGCTTTTCCTGGGCCTTTAAAAATCCGGTGATCCGGCTCAACTCCTTTTCGGAGATGTAGGCACCGTGGATGCGTTGCAGCTTGGCCGTGCCCGGCGGTAAAAAGAGCATATCCCCACTGCCCAGCAGATTTTCAGCCCCATTGGTATCAATAATAGTTCGTGAATCAGTCTTGGACGAAACTTGAAACGTCAGTCGGGTCGGAAAGTTTGCCTTGATAATTCCAGTTAGCACGTCCACCGAAGGTCGCTGGGTGGCAAGAATAAGATGAATTCCGGCGGCCCGGGCCATCTGGGCCAAACGGGTCAGCGTCACCTCGACATCCCGCGAGGCCAGCATCATCAGATCGGCCAATTCGTCAATAACAATCACCAGATACGGCAGTTTTTGCAATTCGCCTTCTGTACCCGATTTTTTTTCCTTTTCTATTTTCTTGTTGTACTGCCGTACGTTTCTCGTATTATTTTGTGAAAGCAGTTCGTATCGTCTTTCCATCTCGCGAATAGCCCAAAAAAGAGCATTGGTCGCTTTTTTTGCATCGACAACCACCGGCGTTATCAAATGCGGAATCCCATTATAGCTGGATAGCTCGATCCTTTTGGGATCGACCATGATCAGTTTGACTTCTTCCGGGGTGGACTTGTACAAAATGCTGCATATCATCGAATTTAATGCAACGCTCTTTCCCGTTCCGGTAGCACCGGCGATCAACAGGTGCGGCATCTTATCAAGTTCGGCCACCACAGGATTGCCGATGATATCCTTGCCAAGGCAAAGGGGCAAATTCGAACTGGATTTATCAAATTCGGCGGATGCCGCAATTTCTTTGAAGCGCACCATCGCCCGGTCAATATTGGGGACTTCGATACCGATGACTGCTTTGCCGGGAATCGGTGCCACAATTCGAATGCTGATAGCACGCAATGCCAGGGAAAGATCATCAGAAAGATTGACAATTTTATTTATCTTCACCCCGGGAGCCGGTGAATACTCAAAGGTTGTAATCACCGGACCGGGAGACACGGCCACGACCTTTCCATGAACCCCGAAATCTTCAAGTTTCTTTTCGAGTAGTTGCGATTGCATACGCAAATTCTCGTCGTCTGAAGAAGACGGCGGATTTTCAGGATCTTCCAGCAGGCTATAGGGCGGCAGCTGATACCCCCTGCCGTTTTTCATAAAATCAAAGACCTCCTGCTTCGGCGAAGGAACTGCTTTAATCGGTTTGGCCGCTGATGTCTTGATTTTAATTTGTTTGGATTTTCTTGCAATTTTTTCCTTGGAAACCCGCAAACGTTTTTTGGCCTTTTCTCTACGCTCCTTGTGTTTAAGGTAAAAAGTCGTAAGACGGTTATTGATGGCGTTTAGCCAACTCCATATGCGTTTTCCGAAGGCAATCAGAGAAAATCCCGTGGCCAAAATAAAGCCGATGACCCACAAGACCGCCAAAATGATCACACCGCCGGCATAATTGGTATATTTCACCAAAAAGGCTTTAAAAGGGATGCCGACAATTCCGCCGGCCGAAAACTTACTTCCGAACAAAGTGAAATGATTTTGGCGAACGGAAAGAAGACTGCCGGTGATGATCACCAGAATAATCCCGCCGATGAACGTCAACATAATGGCGCGATTAGAATGGTTGCCAAAAAAATGGATGCTTGCCATCAACAATAATATCGGAATCCAAAATGCCCCCAGTCCGAACAGCCCAATAAGAAATCCGGACACATGGGCACCGAGGAAGCCAAATAGATTGTGAATCTGTCCTGCAGCTCTTGAATTGTGAATCGAGGGATCGGTTGAGCTGTAAGACAACAGACTGATTAGGGTAAATATTACGAGGAAAAAAAGAATAATTCCAAAAATTTCTTTGCGCATAATTTCTTATACTTCCATTATGAATGGCAATATAACCGGACGGCGTCCGATCGTAAAGAAAAAATACTGCCGCAAGGCCGTTTGGATTTTTGAGCGAATGTTGTCTATGCGGTCGGGGACTTCAGGTGTAATTTCGTCCACAATTTCCAAAATCACACATTGGGCATCTTCCAGGAGGTAGCCGCTTTCGGTTTGAAAGACAAACCCGCGTGAAACGATTTCCGGGCCATACACGATAATGCCGGTCTCTTCATCGAATGCAAGGGTCACGGCAACCAATCCCTCCTCCGAGAGAATTCGCCGCTCTTTCAGCACGCTGCGTCCGACGTCGCCCACACCTTTGCCGTCGATGAGTATCCGGCCGGTCGTTGCACTACCGTTGAGCCTTCCTCCGGCTTCATCAAATTCAACAATCTCTCCGTTTTCAGCCAGCAGGATTTTGTCTGCGGCAAGGCCGACGCCTTTTGCCAGACGCGCATGCAGGATCAGGTGGCGGTATTCTCCGTGAATCGGGATGAAATATTCCGGTTTTGTCAGCTTGATCATCAGCTTGAGTTCTTCCCTGAATGCATGGCCCGACACGTGAATATCCGATATTTTTTCATAGATGACATCCGCACCTTTTCTATAGAGACTGTTGATGATCCTGCCGATGGCTTTCTCATTTCCCGGGATGAATTTTGAAGAGAGTATGACCGTGTCCCCTGCCATGGCCTTGATCTGTTTATGGGTGCCCGACGCCATCCGGGCAAGGGCAGACATCGGCTCCCCCTGACTGCCGGTGGTAATGATAATAATCTCATCGTCCGAAAAATCGGACACCTCTTCAATACCTATTTCCGCATCCGGAGGAATTGTCAAATATCCCAGGGACCTGGCAATATTGACACTGGCCTCAATGCTTCTGCCGTTGAAAACGACCTTCTTGTCCCTGTTCCGGGCAATATCAACGATGAGCTGAATCCGGGCAATATTGGATGCGAACAGCGCCACAATGATACGACCTTCACTGTCGGTGATAATCTTGTCCAGGGTCTCACCGATCTCCTTATCCGAGATGGTGTAGCCTTCTTTTTCCACGTTGGTGGAATCGGATAAAAGAGCCAGGACGCCTTTTTCACCATAACTGGCAAACCTGTTTACATCGGTGGTTCCGCCGCCGCCCGGCCCATAGCTAATTTTATAATCACCGGTGTGCACAACCAGCCCAAGGGGTGTATTGATCGCAATTCCCACACCGTCGACCACACTGTGACCTACCCGGATAAATTCGAGTTCAAAGGGGCCCAACCGTAATTTTTCATCCGGAAAAATCTCATGCAGGACAGATGATGACATGAGTTCACGCTCGGCAAGTTTGTGACGAACAAGCCCTAACGTAAAGGCCGTGCCAAAAATCGGTACATTGATTTCTCTGATCAGATACGGTAGCGCCCCAATGTGGTCTTCATGGCCATGGGTTAAGACAACCGCAACAACCTTGTTTCGATTGCGACGTATGTAATCCATGTTCGGTATGACGAAATCAACCCCTAACATATGATCTTCGGGAAACATCAACCCACTGTCGATCACAAACATAGTTTCCCCGTATTCGAAAACCAGCATGTTCATGCCGATTTCTCCAAGTCCGCCGAGAGGAATAATTTTAAGCACTTTTGTCAAATTTTTTTCCTTTTTCAAAAACGTCGCAAATAACGCCTCTGACCTTTTTTATCAGATCCTCTTTGGTATCCCGGGTGAATCCGGAGGTGTCGATGGGTTTCTCTATAAGCAGGGCGACCTTATCGGGTTTAATTCGCCAACTGCCTTTGGCCATGATGGACCGGGTTCCCCGTAAAATGATCGGTACAATCGGCACACCGGTGTCGACGGCCATGACAAACCCCCCTTTTTTAAATGGTTTGAGGTGACCGTCTTGGCTGCGGGTACCTTCCGGGAATATCATAACGGATACGCCATTTTTCATCTTAGCGGCGACTTCGTCAATGCTTCTAATCGCGGATACTCGGTTGGAGCGATCTATTTTGACATAGCCGGCACCGCTCATAGCGCGACCGAAGAATGGAATTTTAAAAAGTTCCGCCTTGGCAAGCCATCTGAATTGAATGGGAAGACAACTTAATAATACGGGGATATCAAAATTGCTTCGATGATTGGCCATGTAAATATACGATTTATCAGGATCAATGTTTGCAAGCCCTTTGACGTCAACCTTGATACCGCTGACAAATAAGATGGATTTTGACCACATCCTGGCAATAATGTGAACGGAGTTACCCGTACGGGAAAAAAATGCGACGATAATCGCAATCATACTTAAAACGGCAGTTGCCGGCAAAACATAAAAGATAATTATTGCAGTGCGTATCATGGTTGGGGAAGATTCAGGTCTTGATCTGCAGCTGCTTGAAAATATTATCGATGAATCCGATGAGCCAATTCCGTTGATTTTCTGTGGCGTAGTGAATACAGTCACAGCGTATCCGATTTTTGCTACGTACTAAAAATTCGCAGGCCAAACGCTTGTCGTCGAGATCGACGGCGACGTAATGCGGCCGGCATTCGGTATGTGCAGCTTGGATATCCGTCAGCATATCAATCGCAACCGGTATCCAATAGAGCCCCTCTATCTCTGATGGCCCAAATTGCTCGTTCAGATGGGTCTTAAGCGCGTTATAATCCGATGGTCTTAGCTCGTCAATGACATATTGTTTCATAGAAAACATAATTATCACACATTGTTGCAGCGCGCAAGCCGTAGATATCCAAATAGATAGCGCAGACCCCATAAAAAGGTTGGCGGACGTCATGCTAATTTTTATAAAATCGATTTATGTTCAAATGCTTCCAGTAAAAAATAAACGCTACCGACACTGGGGACAAGCATACAAGGTTATCAGAGACAGAACGAATGGATGCTAAATAAATTTACGGAAAATTTAGATGGTGGGGCAAAAGAGGGATCGATCCCCCTGACCTGGTATTTTATCATCCAGACCCAGGGGGATTTCTCGATTCGAATAATTAGGTTTCTTCGACGACAATTGCGTTCTCTTCACATACTTCGATGCAGCTTTCGCATCCAAGACATTCCTCGGCATTGACGGGCACAGATTTGCCGTCCTCCATTTCGAATACTTCGACGGGACAAACATCCACGCACTCTTCGCAACCGACGCACTTTTCTTCATCGACGATAGGATTAAAAGCCATTATGATACTCTCCTTTGAATGAATTTGAATAAAATGGTGTAGAAACCTTTTATCTGATCCCAATACGTATTTATCAATGTACCGAGGGGATGTCCTTATACCAATTAAAAAAGCGAGTCAAGCCCTCTTGCCTATTTTTTCTTGAAAATATCTTTTTTCATTTGTCAAACTCAACCAGACCAATGAGTGTGTTATTAAATTTGCCGTCGGCAAGGGAAACATCTCTGTCAGTAGAGTGGATATGAGCATAGTCTGAAAAAAAATCCC
>JASFFJ010000439.1:0-6847 GCA_050124355.1 Desulfobacterales bacterium
ATTGCCAAAGTCAAAAATTATGCTTGGTTACTCAATTCATAGGCCACCGGCTCAGCCGGTGAGAATTGAAAAGGTTCTACCGTTACCGGGAGAACACACAAAATTGAATTAAAATTTAACAATGCCGGTGGCTTATAAATTGAGTTTATGAGCGGGCATGGCGGGATTTCATATATACAATTTTTACTAATATTCTAATGCGTTAACCCATGTTTGGCCATTCGCGAGACAACCAAATGGTGGAATGGCCGAATCAGGTTAAAATAGAGAGGACCGGTCCAATGTTTATAAAAAACCGTTGTAATAACATAGAAGCGACTCATGGAACTGTCGACAGGTTCTTTGACAACGCCAAAATATGCCCGTAAATGTTTGTCAGCGGGAGTCTCTGAAATCCAATAACTGTCCTCTTTGGTGCAGCGAACTATGAAAAAGGTAACATTGTCACCCGGGTTAAATGAAACATCTTCGGGATGAAGATTTGGCAATTCTTCTGGCGCCTCATGTTTAACAAGACCAAGAATCCCCACAAGTATCTTACGAACGCGATAAAGCAGGATGATCCACCATGGATAATATGACAACATGGACGAAATAAATTTCCGTAATGTCGTCTCGCCCTCGAAAACCTTTATATCGGTGAAATCAGCTTTCTCGAAATATTTTACTAGTTCACTAAATTCAGAACTACTGACATGTCGTAAAATTTGATGCAACACAAATCTCTGTGGTCGATCCAGCAATTATTTTAATGAATCCCCGAGAATCGATGCAAACGATAGTCCCGCAAGTTGAGCCAACATGACAGCGTAAATGCCAAGATACCCAGAATCAGGACTGCCGCGTCCACTACCAAAGGATCCCAATAATATCCTGTTAGTTTGTCTACATAGTACTTGACGTATGAATGCGGCAAGTTGGTTTCTCCGAGTTTACGCTTGACTTCCCAATGCCAGTCCGTAAAAGGGCAGTAGCCCCAACCGAAAAATATTCCTAAACCAAACCAAGACAAGATGGTAAGGCCAATAATGATGAAATGTAAGCGTCGAGTCCTTCGCGACGCCCAACCGGTTAGGATAAATACAACCAAGCTACCATGGAATACGATAAAGAAATAATCAAGGAATTTGTACATGAGTTGGACATTCATTTTTTTTATATGGGCCAACGTATGCTTCACCGGCCGGGCGGATGGGAATGAAAGCTTACCAAAAATATTTTGAAGTACATGCCAGCAAAAGTGCTCAAAGAAATGCCATGGTAAACCCCGTCGTGTGTGAAAGCTGTGGTTCGGCAATTTCAAGTTGCCCATAAATTCAGCATTCTATTCTTTGTTCAGTGATTCAAGTCTGTCGATCAAATATTCCTTTTCTCCTGAATTGATGTTTAAAGCCATTTGGTATATTTTCTTTGCTTTCTTCAGGTCTTTATCTACACCAGACACATTGAAATGGTAATACATATCGCCCCACCCGATATAACCCCAAACGTTATCCGGAAATTCTTCAATCAAGGCTTCGAAGGTTCGATCCCCTTCTTCAACTTTCCCAATTGAAAAATATGATTCAGCTTTCGCTCTTTTCATATTGATTAATAATAATTCATCTGAATTTGGGAAAAGGGAACAAAATTCTCTGCAATATTCAATTCTTTTTTGATAAAAAGACCGATCGTAATTTCCAGCGTTATGAAGTTCTTGTTCAAGATCCTGACACCAATTGAATAAACATTGCATACCGGAAAACACCTTTTCAGCTTCCTCAATCGATTTCATATCATTAGTGAATCTATGTTTTAAGTGGTCCCAAACGTTTAACCATAATTTACAAGCTTCAACGGTTTTACCTTTTTTTTCTGCCTGTAAAAGATTGTATCCTTCTTGCATGAGATCATCTAATTTTTCAGAATTTATTACGTCAGGTGCCAATCGCTTCCATAAAACGATACAGGCCATCCAAATAAAATCTAAGTCGAATCGTATGGCAGTAATTGTGTATATTTTTTTCCAATGGTCAGCTAACTCGCATGCCGAATAAAAACTTTTTACATCTTTTTGAAACTGTTTTTCATCAAAATCAACGCCAAATCCTCTTAGTTTAAAGATGATTTCTTCTGTTGTAAGCTTTTCAATTTCATCAAAATTCCAGTGATAATTTCTGCTGGTTTCTGAAATTGAAAGAATCCCTTTATTGATACAACATTTCTTGAACTTTTTCCCGCTGCCACAAGGGCATGGCGCATTTCTTCCAATTTTCCTCATTTAAAGACTCCTATTAACCTTGCTAAATGAATGGTAGCCGAACGATTAGCTCAGCGGCTGGTCTCAGGCATACCCCGCGTCAGCGCCAGCACGCTTTCACCAGTCCGCTGGAGTGCCGTGTTGGGCGCAGGCGGTTTCACAATTTTTTAGATCAGCCTCTACTGCAGCCTTGAACTAGTCGTAACGTATCCAATCGCAGTCGGCCTCGTTACTGTATCGAGACCGAAACATCAGCACAACTGGTACGATACGCAGCCGGACAAGCGGCTCCAATTATTAAAAAACTGCACGGTACAACCCCCGACCTGTTGTCGGGTTTACGGGTAAAACTGCTTGACGGAAACTGTATCGAAAAAAGCCATCACCGGATAAAAGAGCTACGGTCGCTGTCCGCCGGACCGCTTCCTGGAAAATCGCTAGTTGTTTATGATCCGGCAATGCGATTGCCGATTGACATATTTCCCTGTGAAGATGGACATTCACAAGAGCATTCACTGCTTAAAAAAGATTGCTGAGTTATACCGAGGCCGCTGGACGATTGAGACGGCGTTTCAGCATCTTGCCGATTATTTCAATTCTGAAATTAATGCGTTAGGCTATCCTCGGGGCCCAAAAAAAACCAACCAAAACGAAAGGGTAGTAAAAATACTCCGCATGTTTCTACTGCCCGAATTCTCGCTAAAAGAAAAAAGCAGAAGTATCACCTTGAAAATGGTGGTCAAGGCACCCGTACGCCTTGAAAAAATCACGTTTCCTGATAAAGTACCTCCTTACCTCCGACCAGAAAAATATATTTCCTTATAGACAGACATTACATTCATCGTCGGGCTTGTCCAACAACCGGATAAGATCGTGGCTCGCTTCGCTCTCACGATCTATCCTTATTCGTTATGCTTTTATATTTTTTTGAATTTCTAATAATTCAACTTTTTGTTTTTCTAAAAATGAAATTTTTCTCTTAAGGCTATTTATTTCGCGGTTAACTTTTTGCAGCTTAAACTTTATCTCTTGTTCTTCAAATGCTTTATTGCCATGTAATTCTTTGGCCAATATCTCAACTTCTTTTCTTAGTACTCTGAAATATGGGTTACCGTGAGCATAATTCTGACGATATTGTAATTTGCCCGTTTTCATAGCATCAATTATTTCTTTTTCTGTCAAACCAAATTCCTTACACGCATTTTTGTGACTAAACGTTCCACCTTGCTTAGTCCATTCAGAATCTGACATTTTTCTATCCTTTTTACATGAGCATAACGCTGGGCATAAGTGGCGGGCGAGCACAAACCGCGGATATTGTATAGGCCACTCGAATGAAAACCGACCAGGGCCCATCAAAACCGCAAGATATAGCCCGTCCATCTCCATCTTGAATTACTATATTCACTTTCCTTCAGCCGAACGCTGCTGATCAGCCGCGCGGCTTTTTGCGTCGGCTGAATCACAAATCAGCGATCGATATCTTTTCGGTGTCCAACCTTTACAACCCAGACTGTCAATTCATCATCTTGTATAGAATACAAAATGCGATATCGTCCTTGCCGTAGCCGATACCTCTGTTGCCCTGTCAATTTTTCGCATCCGGAGGGTCGAGGATCCTCGGCAAGTCCTTCGATGCGACTAATGATTTTTTTTAGATCCTTTTTGGGGATTCCATTAAAATCTTTCTCAACAGACTTTTTGAAAAAAATCTTATATGCGGCCATCTTTTTTCAACCTCTTGACCATTTCTTCATAGCTGATCAGCGTTTCATCCGCTCTATCTTCAAATGCCAATAAATCCTCCGCATCTTCTAAAAGCGCTTCTCGAACGGCTTCGTTTACAAGGTCTGATACTGACCGAGAAGTTTCAACGGCCTTGAGGCGTAAAGCCTTGTGAAGGTTAGGATCAAAGTATATGGTAGCGCGTTTTGTTTGAGTTGCCATAATATCACCTCCAAATGTAGTTATGACACTATAGCGCTATAACGTCAAAATTTCAAGGTTGGAATTAAGAGCCGAACAATTGAGTAGTGGGGAAAAAAGTCGCAATATCAACAACGAAAAACCGATTGTAATTAATAATGTTTGGATATAATCAATTAACTGATTTAAAATCAAGGAGATATTATGGGAGGAATGACCATCAAAACTGCTTGAAAATGTCAGTCACCGTGGCGTAAAGCCTATAAAAAATTACCCTGAAGACCGGGAGAAAGTAAATATCTGCGGGGGCCGGAAGGTGTGCTATTGTCCTTGACCTTTTTATCGTTTTCTTGTTATTGAGATCCGGTAGTCGTAAATCTACTGAACCACTCAACCTAAAACTTTTCTACATCCATCTGGATCGGAGGACTCAAATGGTTCACGCCGAATGAAAATTTAGCTGTTCATGGTGTAAGCGGACTTATTCTATTGGGCGGAATTGAGCCATTTCAACCTACAAAAAAAGGAGGTCGACGATGAAAAAAATTACCTGTCTGATTGGCTGCTTTCTTTTGATCCTTGGCGTGGTCAGCGTGAATGCAGAGCTAAAAAATCCGGACACCTTTGTTCTCGCAGACATCGGGTCGGTGGAAACCCTCGATCCGGCTAAATGCTATGATACGGCCGGCTCAGGCAAGATCTGGACGATTTACGAAACCCTGGTTTTTTTCGATGGTCCGCATACGGGAAAATATGCACCAATCCTGGCCACCAAAGTGCCCACTGTGGAAAACGGCGGCATTTCGGCGGATGGTAAGACCTATACCTTCAACATTCGCAAAGGCGTCAAGTTTCATGAAGGCGGTGATTTAACCCCGGAAGACGTGGCTTACTCCTTGAAAAGAGCCATGATTCTAGATCCGGCCGGCGGACCCATGTGGATGCTGCTGGAAGCGTTAACGGGTGAAGGTAACACCCATAAAGACGGCGCCGTCATACCCGGTATTTTTGAAAAGATCGATAAGGCCGTCGAGGTTAAAGGCGACGATGTCGTGCTGCATCTCCCGAAACCCTATCCCCCGCTATTGGGTATTTTATCTTATTCGGCGTCGGCCATCCTGGATAAGGAATGGGCCATGGCCAACGGTTGTTGGGATGGAAACATCGCCAATGCTGCCAACTTCAATAAACCGGATGAAGGCAAAGAACCCCTGCGCGCCATCTCCAACGGTACCGGAGCCTATAGGTTAAAATTGTGGGAAACCTCAAAGCAATTTGTTTTTGAGCGGTTTGACGGGTATTGGGGAGTCAAAGGCCAAATAAAAACCGCCATCGTCAAGTACGTCCCCGAACACGCCACCCGCATGCTGATGTTAAAAGCCGGGGACGCGGATCGGGTCCATGTGGGCAAAACATTTATCAACGAAGTCGAAGCCATGAAAGGGATCTCGATTGAAAAGGTCCCCCAACTCGCGGTCACCGGCGCGCTATTCTGTCAGAAAATTGACCCCACCGGTAATACCAGCATCGGCAGCGGCAAGTTGGACGGCGATGGCATACCTCCGGATTTTTTCTCCGACATCAACGTGCGCAAGGCTTTTATGCATGCCTATGACAGCGCTACCTTCGTCAAGGAGGTGTTAAACGGGCTTGGATCTTTACCGGGGACGCCGCTCGTTGAGGGCCTGGAATACAAAAAAGATGTGCCCATGTATGAGTTCGATATGAAAAAAGCGGGAAGTTATATGAAAAAAGCATGGGACGGCCAGGTGTGGGAAAAAGGCTTCAAGATGGTGATTACCCATAATACCGGCCGTGAAGAACGGGAAGCCGCCGCACTTATGCTGAAGGAAAATATCGAATCGCTAAACCCCAAATTTCGAATAGAAGTGCGCAATGTGGATTGGAAGGATTATATGCCGGCCATCCGCCAATACCAGATCCCGATCTTTATTATCGGTTGGGGTGCAGACTATCCGGATCCGCATAATTTCATGTATCCGTATATGAGCTCCAACGGCACATACGGCAAATATATGGGATATCAGAACGCTGAAGTAGACCAACTTCTCAAAGAAGGAATCGAGAATGTCGAACCGGCCAAACGCGCGGCCGCCTATGAAAAACTTCAGAATATCTGGTATGAAGATGCCCTGGGCATCGCCCTGTTTCAGCCGCTGGAGCTGTGGGTGTATCGTGATTATGTCAAGGGATACGTAATGAATCCCATGTTTTCACCCGCCATCGAATTCTTCGGACGTTTGTCTAAAAACTAATTGAGCGAAAAATGCTCAATTAGTTGTTATTTGTTAACTGTTATTAGAACCGAATGACAGCTTGATTTTATCAATTCTATCATAGGTGACCCATAAAAACAGGATACATTCCTTTTAAACCATTAACCAATAACGAATAACATATATCACCGAGCGGCCGCTGGCGTCGGCCGCTCCGAAAGTGCCGGCAGGCGATTTTGACAACCTTCATTATCAGAAGATTCATCTTTCTGGCGTTTGTGCTTTTCGGGGTATCGGTCTTGATTTTCGGCATCCTCATGACCTTCAGCCCCGAACGACGTGCCATGGCCTACGTCAAATCGCCCCAGCAAGTCAAAGATCTTCCCCTCATTGTCGAACAGCATGGCTTAAACGACCCTTTCTACGTCCAATACGTCCGCTGGGT
>JASFFJ010000440.1:0-6835 GCA_050124355.1 Desulfobacterales bacterium
CCATAGCCGCGAAAAAATCCGATGCCGAATACAACACCGCAGATCGCCCCGCAAAGGAGAACAAGCTGGTCTCCCATCTTTTGAAGCTGCCGTTCAATCGGGGTCTTCGGCGTCGTCGTATCGATCAACATGAGCTGCAGCTGTCCCACCTCGGTTGACTGTCCGGTGGCCACGACAATAGCAAGACCTTGTCCCCCGGTGACCAACGTTCCCATGTAAGCCATGTTGCGGCGGTCCGCCAGGGGGGTGTTTTCATGCTTGAAAGTGATGTTTTTTTTGTTGACCGGCATGCTTTCACCGGTCAGCATGGATTCATCGATGCTCAAGCGGGATGATGATATGATTCGACAATCGGCCGAAACATAGCTGCCGGGTTTGAGTACCAGCAGATCTCCGACAACGACGCCTTCGGCGGGGATTTCAAGTATTTGCCCATCGCGGATGACCTCGGCGTTCGGTTTAACCAGTTGTTTGAGCGAATCGATGGTTTTCTCGGCATCATTTTCGGTGAAATATCCAATAATACCATTGGCAACCACCACCCCCATAATGACCACAGCATCCAACACCCCACCGGTGGCGACTGAAACGCCGGCTGCCGCTCCCAATAAATATACCGGCAATGAATTCATTTGGTCGATGAATATACGCCATCCCGAGCGGGCCTCGGCCTCTTTAAGTTTGTTCGGGCCATTCTCCTTCAGCCTGTTTAGGGCCGTATGGTTGTCCAGGCCACGTTTTCGGTCTGTGCGCATTAAACGCACTATCGCATTCGTTCCAAGGGTATGCCAGGGTTTTGAAACTTCCTGAGTTGTCGGCGCCAGGAAACGTTTGACGGTTTCGATGGGTACCGGGGGGGGAGGTGTGCGATGTTTTACGGGCATGGTCGCTTCTGGAGACGCCGCCTGCTCTATGAATCTCTCATCGGTGACCGCAGCGCCGTTTTGATACTCATCTAGGATGTTCTCTATGATAAACGCCACGCTCTTATGGCTGCTGTTGGAATTAAAATTTACCAAGATGTTGCCGGTTAATGTGCTGGCAGAAACAGACAGGATGTCTTTTTGCGTAGCCAACCGGTTTTCGAGCAGTAATTTCAGCGGCTCACTGTACCGAAGTCCCTCAACTTTATAACGGGCTCTTCCGGTGACCTGGATGTGAAAGGCTTGTATCATAAGGTTGGTATCCGATAAAAAGCTAGGTAATGGCCCACAATCATAGAGACATGTCTCTATGATCCTAATCTCTGATAGAATTGTTAGTTGATGTTAGATTGCAGGCAGGGGGCGGCCATCGGCAAGCTAGCCTTTGTCACGAGTTTTTTCTTCAACAACAGAGGCCAGTTTATACAGACCGAACGCATACCAGAACGCAGTATACCAGGGCGGCATTCTAAGGTTGCCCCTAATTAGCTCTGTTAGGCCCGATATCAGTAAGACCAGGAGGAGCGTACCGACAAGATCTATATCGCCGGAAGTTAGCCGGCGGATACTGTTGTTGAGGTCACCAAGATTAGATACCAGTTGGGTTGTTATCGATGAACGCGAATCGTTTTGATCCATCAAATCAAAAAGACGCAGGTCTCTGGCGTGTTCTACGATATGACCAACATTAAGGTTCTTGTCGACCAGGAGAACACTTCCGGTGAGTGCATTTACCTCCAACCTATCGAACGTCTGGAGAGGGGCCAATGTATTCTGCAATTGGTCAAAATACTCAGCATTGCCCTTTTGGGAAGCAATCTTGATTCTGAGCCTCTGTGGCGACTGATGGCAGATAAAGGCCCCTGGCAGTCCCATGGCCGTCTCCTCTCTTTTTAACTACCGGCGAAGCTGTTAGAATCGGACTATTTGGTTGTTTTTTTGGCGCCTGTTTTTGCTGCCTGTGTTTGGCCGGCCGAGATCTCCGATCGGGCTTCGGCCGCGATATCTTCAATGGTTTCCTTGGTTTCTGCTACCGCGATTCTGGCGTTTTCGTAGGCGAGGATACCCCCCTTAAAAACCGCCTTTACCATGGGTTTCATGACACTTGCCACAATAGGAACGACAACGGGTGCCAGCAAAACCACCCCGGCGCCGACGGCCATGGTGCCCACGGTGCTGCCGGTAATGGAGCTACCTGGAAGAAGTTTCATTTTACACCTCCTTTGCTGATAGGATTAGGGAATTAAAGGGCTCAACCGACGACTGAGAATGCTTATCCAGGAGTATTCCGAAGATTGTGAAGTAGCCCCCCTTTACTTGATCAATGTCCTTTTACGCGCACAACTTCGGCTGGTATAAGCGCTAAGAATTTATCAGTAGCAACTATAAAACTTCTTGTAAATAAATATTTTCATTAAATACCTAATTTTAACTAAATTCTAACATTTTGCTAATTCTGACCTAATGATCTAAGTTTTTGATTAAAAATTTTAGAAAAATGTGCCCTCGAAGCGTCTATCATTGGACTGTTATGGTTGAAGATCCCGTAAACGATTATTGACGAACACTGCCAAACCGGCGTTGATACCGGCGATGGCCAGATCGGTCGGCGTCATTGGTGCAATCTTCAACAAGCGGCCCAGGCCGGGAATGAGGTACGGTAAAAGCTGCAAACCAAATGATGCTGCCGTTGCCGTCATCAAATAGGGGTTGGAAACGGTATGTATGCCCTTGCGGCGGCAGTTAAATGCATGCATCAGTCTGGCCGCCGTCAGGCTCTCATGGGCCATAACCGCCGAGCGGATCCCGGGACCGTAACGCAATATACCGCAGCCATAGGTTGTCATGGCCGCACCGGCCAACACCAGGGCGTCTACTGTTATCTGCCTGAGGTCGGTGAGGTTAAACATCGGGGCTTCCGGATCACCCGCGGGCAGATCGGTGAGTTTCTGAGGGCCAGGTTCCATCAACAGGGACAGGGCCGGCAGGATTTCTGAAAAAACATTTATACCCAGTGGTTGGGCGGAAATCAGCGGTGAACTCACCGAGCCGACCGCAGCTGTGGTCAGCAGGATAATTTCGCTTAAATTCGATGCCAGGCAGTAATGAAAAGAGGATTTTAGATTGGCGTAAGCCAACCGGCCACCCTTGACTGCTTGACGGATAGCTCTGATATCGTCATTTTCCAATATGATATCCGAAACTTCCCGGGCAACATCCGTGCCGCCGAGGCCCATGGCAATGCCGATGTCAGCCGACCGCAGTGCCGGACCGTCGTTGATGCCGTCGCCGGTCATGGCAACGGTGTAGCCCCTTTTTTGCAGGGCCATAACGATCTGTAATTTTTGGGATGGATTGACCCTGGAGTAGACCTGCACATCCCGCACAACGGCTTTTAACAGTTCGGGTTTCAGAGCCTCGAACTGGGCTGAATCCATGATTTTGGGATCTTTGGGGCCGGCCAGACGAATCTTGCGGGCAACGGCGTAGGCGGTCAAAGACTGGTCGCCGGTAATCATGACAGTTGCAATGCCGGCCCGATGCAAATCTTTAATCAATCTACCCACCCCGGTCCGAATCGGCTCGGCCATACCGATCATACCGATCCATATCAGGTCCTGTTCGGTGTCAATCGTTTCGTTTGGCGCCGCAATTTTGTATGCAAAGCCCAGGACCCGCAACGCCAGGGCGGCCATGTGTTCATTCTGAATTTCAATTTCTGAAAGAGCGGCCGCGCTCAGCGGCAACCTGCGGCCGTCTTTCAGCTGCCAGCGGCACGCAGCGGCAACCTCCATTGGGTCACCCTTTGCAGCGATGAAGGCGTTGCCGTCCGCTTCTCGATGGACAGTCATCATGCGGCGTCGGTGTTTGCCCCGGTGCTTTACACGTTCCAGTCGCCGGTTGTGATATATTTTTGAAATATCGCTGCCGGAGAGCATTGCCAGATAAAGCAATGCGGTTTCGGTCGGTGATCCTTTTAATTCAGGCTTTCCGGAAACGTCGAATTCGATTTTCGATTCATTGCACAACACACAGATCTTCATGAGCACCCTCAATGCTTGTGTTTGCAAAGGATCGACACGAAGACCGTCTTCGACAAAATGCCTGCGCTTGATTTGCAGTCGGCGACCATCAACATAAATCTCCAGCACGGTGATACGCCCGCGGGTGATGGTGCCGGTTTTGTCAAAACAAATCACCTTGACCGCGCCCATCGTCTCGAGAGCATACAATTGCCGGACAGATACATGGCTTTTCTTCAACGACTTAATACCGACGGCCATGTTGGCAGCGGCAGCGGCGGGAAGTGCCGCCGGCATGGCGGATGCGCCTAAAGGCAGGGCGAATCTCAGCGATTCAACCAGGGCAAATCCACGCCAGCTGCGCAAACCCAGAACAACAGCAGCGATCAGACCGCCGGCCATCAACAATTTGCGCGAGAGTTTTTGCAGTTGCTGAATAAGCGGCGTTTGCGGTGGAAAGGTCTCAGTGGTCAGGGCGATCATTTTGCCATATTCGGCCTTTATACCTGTGGCTACTACCACCGCCAGTCCTTTGCCGCCCACCACCAGCGTCCCCATAAAGGCCATATTGCTTTGATTGGCCAAAGATCTCTCGGTATGACGGATGGGCAGCGAGTTTTTGTCCACTGGAATACTTTCTCCGGTGAGGGCGGATTCATCTATTTTGAGATGGGAAGCCTTGATGATACGGCTGTCGGCACCTACATAGGTTCCAGGCATCAACACCAGGAGATCTCCCACTACCAGGTTTTCCCCGGGCACTTCAAGGCGTTTACCGTCGCGGATAACCTTGGACCTGGGTCGGGTCGCACGGCGAAGCGCCAGGATTCTTTTTTGCACCTGGGTATCGATCATGTAACCAACTGTTACGTTTGCTGCAAGGACACCCAACGCCAGGGCTGTTTCGACCAGCCTCCCGGTCATTGCCGCAATGGCTCCCTGGATGCCCAAAAGGATCAGAGGTACGGAACTGACCTGGTCAATTAGTATTTTCAATACGGAGCGGCCTTTTAATTCGCTGATGTTGTTCGAACCCCAGTTATTTAGGCGCTGGCGAGCCTGGTGACCTGTCAGACCCTTTTGACGATCACAATCCAGCAACTTTAGGATTGCAATGCGTTCCCTTTGATACCAGGGTAGGTCCGGTAACGGAACAACGGACATCGATTGCCGAGATTCTGTTAGCGATGCCTTAGAGCTGGATCTCTCTTGCCAATCTGAATCGTCTGAATAAACTGGATTTGGCCCAGACGGCATTTTCAAATTCCGCTCGGATATATAATCTGCTACCATCGCACAGACCTGCTGCCAGTTTAGGTCTTCGGCATGATGTACCAACAGGTTTCCTGTCAGTGTGCTGGCCATTGCCGATCGAATTTTCGGTTGTCGCGTAAATCCGGTTTCGAGGTCAATTTTCAGTGCACGGCAATGAACAAGTCCCGGGACTTTAAGACGTGTCCGTCCCTTCACTGCGATGTGCAAAGGGGCTATGGATGAGTTTGCAAGCATGGCTGAACCTTAAATTGTGTTAGCATAGAATAAGATTCGAAAAAAAACACGGTCTCCTCTATGGGTTTATTTTTCCCTTTCATGAACCTGATAGAAGGGAATTCGTAATACTATGAAATAATTATATTATACATGAGTTTCAACTTGCAATAGTAGAGATCTGTTTGGACAAACTCGCTCGGTTTACCATTGCTAGGAGTCAATGTTTCAAGCTAACAATATTCTAATCTGACGCTAACATTATTCGAATGGTCGGGTTTTAGTTTCACTTATTGCTTATCGGAAAAAAGGGGTCCAACATGATCCGTCAGGCTACTTAAGTCCATCGGACTTTTCTAACCTGGAACGAATCGGTCAAGCCTTTGGGAGACGGTGCTCGCTGTATTTGAAAAATACTTCGGGGAACTCTGAAGCGGTGTCATCCCTAAGCGGAATTGCTCATTGATATGTTGAACCTACTATAGTCAAATTCGGATAGGAAATAAAAGGATATCTGATTTTGTGTCAAGGAAGGAATACCTCATATGGATAATATTCGGGTCCTGTTCATCTGCGGACACAACAGCGGCAGAAGCCAGATGGCAGAGGCGTTTTTAAATGATATCGCCAGCGATCGAATCCATGTTGAAAGTGCCGGTCTGGAACCCAAACCCGTTAACTCCCTGGTTGTTGAGGTCATGCGGGAAATTGGATTTGACTTGTCAAAAGCCAAGTCTGATAGCGTGTTCGACTTTTTCAAGGAAGGCCGGCTCTATGACTATGTCATCACGGTGTGTGATGAAACTGCTGCGGGACAATGCCCGGTCTTTCCAGGAATTACCAAGAGATTTCACTGGCCATTTATGGATCCCGAAGCGCTCACCGGCAATCATGAAGAGAAACTGGCGGCATTGCGCGAGATTCGTGAACAAATACGTCGGAAAGTTTCTGATTGGGTTAAAACGATATCATGATTCGTTCACTTCAGACAACGGCCGCGTGATATCAACCACACATTGACTCTTGCCATCATCAAACATATCAGCTAGGTCATCCCGCCAGGACTTTAATTAGTAATCTGTTTATACCATTGCAAGCGTTCTTGAAGTTTTCCCTCGATGAGATCTTCTTGTTCATCTCCAGCCTTTTTCTTCGGTACTTCTGTGCATTAGTTTCAGTTTTGCTGGCACGACCCTTGTCAATTGTGTTGCATCAAATTGTATGATACGTCATTAGTTCTGAATTTTTGAAATGTTGAGGAAAAAGTGACAAATTTTTTGCAGTGAGTTTACACATTTTTGCTATTCTTATACGAAATTCTAGCGAAATGGGGCAAAAGCAATGCGAAGACGCACCAAAATTATTGCAACACTGGGACCTGCTGTTGATGACGACTCAGCC